>JANMSZ010000439.1:0-16140 GCA_031389925.1 Hyphomicrobiales bacterium
GCGAACTTCGTTCGCTTGGCGTCGACCCTCCCCCTCCAGGGGAGGGTGAAGAGCGCGCTCCGCGCTCGCACCTCAGGATGACGAGGTAAGTTTCCGCTTCAACCGCGTCACCGCCAGATCCAGCGCCGACAAAAACCGCGAGATGTCCTGACGCGACAGCGGCGGCGGGCCGCGCGTCGTAGCGCCGGCCGAACGCAAGTCGGTCATCAGATCGCGCGTCGCCAAGGCCATGCCCATCGAGTTGTCGTCGAACGGTTTGCCGGTGGGCGACAGCACGCTCGCGCCGTTACGCACGCAACGCCCGGCCAGCGGAACGTCAGCGGTGATGACGATGTCGCTTGCACAGGCGCGCTCGGCGATCCAGTCGTCGGCGATGTCGGGCCCCTGCGTGACGATGACGCGCTCGATCATGTCGCTACGCGGCACGTTCATGAACGAGTTCGCGACGATGAACACCTTGAGCCCGTAGCGCTCGGCCACGCGGTAGACTTCGTTCTTCACCGGACAGGCGTCGGCATCGACAAAGATGCGGATGGTAGGAGCGGAGTTTTCCATCGCCGACACATAGCAACTTTATCCGTCCCCGGCAGGGGAGGGATAAGAAAAATCAGACAACCTTCGCCAAAAACAAACACCCGGTCACGATCACGAAAATCACCGCGGTCGAGGCGACCACCGTGGCGACATGACGCCAGCCGAGCGCGATGATGGTCGAGACCGAGGTGCCCAGGCCGAGCGCGCCGATGGCGATCAGCAGTCCCCAGGTCGATACCTCGATCAGAACCGACTTCACCGGCGTGAACACCGGCAGCAGCGCCGGCGCCATGGGCATCGCGCTGTTGAGCAGGCAGAGCAGCAGGAATACCACCGCGAACATCGGCACCGGCACTTTGGCCTCGCCGTGCTTGACGCCCTGGCGGGTGAAATACCAGCCGATGGCGAGCACAACCGGCAGCAGCAGGAAGACGCGGAACAATTTGACGATGACCGCCGTGTTGCCGGCCGGCTCCGACACCGCATAACCGGCGCCGACCACCTGCGCGACGTCGTGAATGGTGGCGCCGAGCATCACGCCCGTGGTCTGCGCGTCGAAGCCGAGCAGCACGCAGAGCGGCGGATAGACCACCATCGCCAATGTGGCGAGCGCATTGACCGCGACCACGACGAAGGCGATGTCGGCGTCCTTGCCCGGATAATCCGGCACCACGGTCGAGGTGGCGAGCGTCGCCGAGGCGCCGCACACCGCGGTGGCGGAGCCGACCAGCGCGCCGAAACCGGCGCTGCGCCCGGTCATGCGCGCGAATAAGAATCCGGACAACAGCGTCAGGATCATCGACACCACGATGGTGGCGCCCGTTTCCAGACCCAGCGCAGCGATGTCCGACAGCGCCACGCGCAGGCCGAGCAGCGCCACCGCCCAGCGCAACACCGTGCGCACGCAGAACGCCATGCCGGGCCGAAACCGCGCCTGCGTGGACAGCGGGTTGAGCGCGATGCCGATGACCAGCGCCAGCACCATCGCCGGGATCGGCAGGCCCTTGGCGACCCAAGGCGCGGCGAGATAGGCAGCGCCCGCGACCGACGCGGACAAAAGGACGCCGGGCGCATAGTCGACGGCGGTTTCGAAGAATGGACGGCTTGCTTGCTGGGTCGGGAGGGCCACGAGAAATTCCTGATTGTCTAATGCCGGCCGGCGGCGGCTTGTCCGCCGGAACGTCCGGCACTGAGACCTGCGGTGACGGCGGGAGCGAGTTGCGAAGGCGTGTCGACGACTACCACGCCGGCGCTTTCCAGTGCCATGCGCTTGCCTGCATAGCTGCCAGCATTGCCGGTGACGATCGCGCCGGCATGCCCCATCTTCTTGTCGCGCGGCGCCGCGGCGCCGGCGATGAAGGCAACCATCGGTTTTGACATCGTCAAACTCATATTCTTGGCATATTCGGCCGCGGCCTCTTCCATCGCGCCGCCGATCTCGCCGACGATGACGATGGCGTCGGTGCCGGCGTCCTTATCGAGCGCTTCGAGCGCGTCGCGCGTGGTGGTGCCGAGCATCGGATCGCCGCCAATGCCGATGAAGGCGGACTGGCCGAGGCCGGCGCGCGTCAAATTGAGGCACACCAGCGTGCCGAGGCTGCCCGAGCGCGAAATGACGCCCACGCGGCCGGGCTTGAACACGCTGGGCACGAAGGCCGGCATGATGCCGACAAAGGTTTCGCCGGGCGTGACAAGCCCCGCGGTGTTCGGCCCGACGACGCGGGTGCCGTGCTTGGCGGCGGCGGCATGGATCGCCATGACGTCCTGGGCGGGGATGTGTTCGGTCAATACCACCAGCAGCTTGACGCCGGCTTCGCAGGCCGACACCGCGGCTTCGCGCGCCATCGGGGGTGGGATGAACATCACGGCGACGTCGGCGCCGACCGCTTTCGCCGCATCGGCCGTAGCGGCGAATATGGGAACGCCAATATGCGTCTCGCCTGCTCGTTTCGGGTTGATGCCGGCGACCACATTGGTGCCGTAGGCGATCATCTTCTCGGTCCAGAACGTGCCCTGCTTGCCGGTGATGCCGAGCACGACGACGCGATCTTTTTTGCGAACGATCATTGCGCCGCCTTTACCGCCGCCTGAACGGCGTCTTCCATGAAGTCATAGGGCTCGATGCCGAGCTCGCGGCGCACCAGCGCCACCGCCTCGACTTCGCCGGTGCCGTGGATCGAGAAGAACACCGGCACCTTGGGCTTGAGCTTGTGCCAGGCCTTCACCACGCCTTCCGCCATCACGTCGGTGCGGGCGAAGGCGCCGCAGAAATTGATCACCAGGCTTTTGACGCCGGGATTGGACAGCACCAGATCCAGCGCGATCTCGGACTTGGTGTAAGCCTCGCCGCCGATCTCGAGGAAGTTGGCCGGCTTGCCGCCGTAATGGCTGATGACATCCATCGTCGTCATGGTCAGCCCGGCGCCGTTGGCGAGCACGCCGACATTGCCGTCGAGCTGGATCAGCTTGAGGCCGGCCGCGGCGCCGCGCGCTTCGAGGTCGGTCATGGCGTTGGCGGCGCCGCCCGGCGCGATATCCGGCTGGCGATAGACCGCGGCATCGTCGAGCACGAATTTGCAGTCGAGCGCGACGACACGGCCGTCGGCGAGCAGCGCCAGCGGGTTGATTTCCAGCAACTCCGCATCGCGCGAGCGGAACGCGGCGTACATCTGGTCGATGATCTGCGCGATCTGCGGCGCGGCGGCGCCGAGGTCGAGACCCTGCAGCATGGCGGCGATATCGCGGGCGCGCGGCACGGTGTTGATATCGACCAGCAGGCGGCGGATCGCGGCCGGGTTATTATCGGCGACTTCCTCGATGTCCATGCCGCCTTCGGTCGAGAACAGGATCAGCGGCTTGCGCGCGGCGGTGTCGAACAATACGGCGGCGTAGAACTCGCGCGCGATCTTGGCCTGCTCCTCGATCAGCAGACGCTCGACTTTGTAATCGCCGATCTTCATGCCGAGAATTTGCGACGCCGCCTGCTCGGCTTCGACCGGCGTATGGCTAAGCTTGATACCGCCGGCCTTGCCGCGTTTTCCGGTCGGCACCTGCGCCTTGACCACGCAGGGGCCGATTTGTGCTGCAGCTTTGGTCGCTTCGGCGGCGCTCGTCACCTGAATGCCGCGCGGAATGGGGATTCCGGCGGGTGCCAGCACCAGCGTTTTCGCCGCGTGTTCTTCGAAGTTCATTCTTCTCTTTCTTTGCGCATGAACTGATCCGAAAACCGGTACCCACTTTTCGGGTTCATGCGCGCCCGTACTTCGCCCAATACGCGCCGAACAAATCTTCTTCGCTCGGCTTGTCTTCGGGGATGGTGGTGACGAGGTGGGTGATGTTGAGGAAGTTCATGTAGTTCAGATTCTCGGTGATGGAATTGCCGCCCCAGGTGCCGCAGCCCATGCTGAGCGTGAAGTCCAGCCCCGTGTCGAAGCCGCCGCCGTTGGCGAAGGTGTGTGCCTGGTTGATCAGCACCCGCACCACGTCGGAACGCTCGGCCAGGTGGCGGGCGCGGTCCATGTTCTTGGTGTGCAGGCCGAGCGAATGGCCGCGGCCCTGGTGATCGAGGATGTCGTGGGCCTGCGTCGCGGCGGCGTCAAAATCCTCGGCGCGGTAGACGGTCAGCACCAGCGCCAGTTTCTCGCCGGAGAACGGAAAATCCCGGCCGACGCCCGTTTCCTCGACCATGAAGAATTTCTTGGCCTCGGCCTCTTTCGGCAGGCCGAAGCCGCGCGCCAAGACGTCGGCATCGCGCGCGATCAGCGTGCGCGACAGCTTGCCGTCCGGCCACAGCGCCGCCTGGATGCGCGGCTTGTCCTCGGGCTTGGTCATGTAGCCGCCGGCGCGCTCCAGCGCGGCGATGGCCTGGTCGTAAACGGCGTCGACGATGATCACCGAATTTTCCGACGAGCATGACGTCGAATTGTCGAAAATCTTGGAGGCGCAAATCTTGCGCGCCGCGTCGTCGAGGTCGGCGGTTTCGTCGATGATCACCGGCACGTTGCCGGTGCCGACGCCGATGGCCGGCGTGCCGCTTGAATAAGCGCGGCGGACATTGTCCTGCGAGCCGGTGGCGACGATCAGATCGGCCGCCTGCATCAGCGCCTGGGTCATGTCCTTGGAGGCCGGCGGCGGGAGAATTTGAACGAGGTCTTCCGGCGCGCCGATTTTCTTCAGTTCCGCGCGCATCAATTCGACCGTGCGCATCGTGGTCTTCAGGCCGGCCGGCGACGACGCGATGATGACGGCGTTGCGGCCCTTGATCGCCATCATCGCCTTGTTTACCGGTGTCGCGCCCGGGTTGGTCGACGGCGTGATCGCGCAGACGAGTCCGACCGGCTTGGCGTATTTCACCAGACCGCGTTTCTTGTCTTCTTCGATGATGCCGACCGACTTCACCCGCAGCAGGTCGCGCAGCGTGCCGAAGGTCTTGCGCTGCTTCTTGACGATCTTGTCGGGCACGTTGCCGAGCTTGGTGTCGGCGACCGCGAGTTCGGCCAGTTCCTTGGCGTGCGCCGGATTGTACAGCGACCACGCCAGCGCGGTGACCGCCTCGTCTGTGGTGGCCTGGTCGGCCTGGCCGAAAATCGCCTGCGCCGCGCGGCCGCGCTTCACCAGTTCGGCGACCACGGCCATGGCGGCCGGGTCGATCGGATTCTTGACGGCGACGGTCATGCTCACTCCACTCTTTTTCCTTTGCGCATGATCTTGTCCGAAAACCGGTACCCACTTTTCGGGATCATGCGCTAAACAACCTGCGGGCGCATGTCGTCGCGAGTGACGCCGGCAACCTTGACCGGCTTCTTCATGGCGTCGCGGCGGAACGGTTCGCCCAGTTCCTGATTGAGGATTACCTCGATGAACGTGGTGATGCGCTTCTTCTGGTCCTCGCAGGACTGGCGCAGCGCCTCGGTCAATTCGGCTTGGGTTTTCACCATAACGCCCTTCAGCCCGCAGCCTTGCGCGACCTTCGCATAGCTGAGATGCGGGTCGAGCTCGGTGCCGACGAAGTTGTCGGCGTACCACAGGATCGAATTGCGCTTCTCAGCGCCCCACTGGTAATTGCGGAAGATCACCATGGTGATGCCCGGCCATTCCTCGCGGCCGATCGAGCTCATCTCACTCATGGAAATGCCAAAGGCGCCGTCGCCGGCAAAGCCGACGCAAGGCACGTCCGGATTGCCGATCTTGGCGCCGATGATCGCCGGGAATCCGTATCCACAAGGACCAAAGAGTCCCGGCGCCAAGTATTTCCGGCCTTTTTCGAAGGTCGGATAGGCGTTGCCGATGGCGCAGTTGTTGCCGATGTCGCTACTGATGATGGCGTCCTTCGGCAGCCCGGCCTGGATCGCGCGCCAGGCCTGGCGCGGCGACATGCGGTCGGCATCGCGCTTGCGGGCGTCGGCGTTCCACGTCGTACCCGGATCGTCGTCCTCGTGATCCATGCTCGAGAGCGTCTGCAGCCAGTGCGACTTGGTCTGATGGATGAGCGCCTTGCGCTCGGCGCGGCCATCATTGCCGGCGGACGGCGCGAGCTGCTTGAGGATCTGCTGTGCCACCAGCTTGGCGTCGCCGCAGATGCCGACGGCAACCGGCTTGGTCAGGCCGATGCGGTCGGGATTGATGTCGATCTGGATGATCTTGGCGGTCTTCGGCCAGTAGTCGATGCCGTAGCCCGGCAGCGTCGAGAACGGATTGAGCCGCGTGCCGAGGCACAGCACGACGTCGGCCTTCGCCACCAGCTCCATCGCCGCTTTCGAGCCGTTATAACCGAGCGGGCCTACCGCGAGCGGATGGCTGCCGGGGAAGCTGTCGTTGTGTTGATAGTTGTTGCACACCGGCGCGTCGAGTTTTTCCGCCAGCGCGGCGCATTCCGGAATGGCGTTGGCGAGCACGACGCCGGCGCCCGACAGGATGACCGGGAATTTCGCGCTCGACAAAAGCTTTGCCGCGTCGGCAACCGCGTTGGCGCCGCCAGCGGGGCGTTCGAACTCAACGATGGCCGGCAAATTGATATCGATCACCTGCGTCCAGTAGTCGCGCGGAATGTTGATCTGCGCCGGCGCCGACAGGCGCTTGGCCTTGAGGATGACGCGGTTGAGCACTTCCGCGGTGCGGGCCGGATCGCGCACTTCTTCCTGATAGCCGACCATGTCGCGGAACAGCGCCATCTGCTCGACTTCCTGGAAGCCGCCCTGCCCGATGGTGCGGTTCGCCGCCTGCGGCGTCACCAGCAGCATCGGCGTGTGATTCCAGTACGCGGTTTTGATCGGCGTGACGAAATTGGTGATGCCGGGACCGTTCTGCGCGATCGCCATCGTCATCTTGCCGGTGGTGCGCGTATAGCCGTCGGCGATCAGGGCGCCGTTGCCTTCATGCGCGACGTCCCAGAAGGTGATGCCAGCCTGCGGAAACAGATCGGAGATCGGCATGAAAGCCGAACCGATGATGCCAAAGGCATGCTCGATGCCGTGCATCTGCAAAACCTTCACGAAGGCTTCTTCCGTCGTCATCTTCATCGCTACGTGTCCTTCTTAAATCTTTTTTGGATCTCGACTTGATTGAGCTTCAGGGTTTGTCCTGAAAGATTTCGGCCAGGTCTTCAGCGGCACGCCGCAGCAAAGGCAGATGCTTGCGCGCGGTCTGCTCGTTCATGCGCGCCTGCGGCGCCTGGATGGCGAGCGCGGCCAGCATCTCGCCGTTCTTGCCGATCACCGGCACAGCGATGCAGATGACGCCGGCGAGATATTCCTCACGGTCGAACGACACCTGCTCCTTGCGGACCTGGCGCAATTCGGCGTCAAGCTTGGAGCCTTCGGTGATCGTGCGCTCGGTGAAGCGGCGCAGATCGAGGCTCTGCAGCAGGCGCTTGCGGCGCGGCGCCGGCGCCAGCGCCAAATAGAGCTTGCCGATGGCGCTACAATGCAGCGGCACGCGCGAGCCCGAGGTGTAGTGCAGCCGCAGCGGCCAATCCTCGGCTTCGACGCGGTCGAGATAGACCACCTCGCCGTTGAGCAGCGTACCGATATTGCAGGTCTCGTTGAGCGTGCGCACCAGGCGCTGCAATACGACATGCGGGGCGTCGTTGCGCATCGACGACGACAGCGCGCCAAAGGCGAGATTGGTGAGCTTCGGTCCGACGATCAGCCGGCGGCGGCCCGGCTCGCGCGACAGGTAGCCGTGGATGACGAACCAATCGACCAGGCGGTAGGCGGTCGCCTTCGGCAGCTTGAGCGAGGCGATGATGTCGAGCACGTCGACCGGATTTTGCGAACTGGCGACGTGCTCGAGGATGGCAAAGGAGCGCGCGGTGGCGCCGAGCTTCTGCTCGCGGGCTTTGGCTGCTTTGTCCGGGCGCGGCGACGCTTTGACCGTCGCGCGCCCAGTGGCGGAACCGGCATCTTCGGACCTTGCGTCAAGAACGGGATGAGCACCCATAAATCACCTGAACTCTGTCACGCCGCGGCGACGCGACGGGCGCGCCACTGCTGCACGAAGGGAAGCAACAAAATGACAATCGTGAAGGCCATTACCGTGCCGGCGATCGGACGGGTGAAGAACACCGTCCAGTCGTTGGAGAAGCTGATCATCGAATTCATGAATGATTCCTCGGCCAGCGGCCCGAGGATGACGCCGAGCACCAGCGGCGCGATGGGGAACTTCAGCCGCTCGAACAAATAGCCGATGACGCCGAAGCCGATCATCAGCCACAGATCGGTGATGTTGTTGCGGATCGACAGCGCGCCAATGAAGCACAGGATCAGCACATAGGCCGAGACCACTGCTTCGGGAAAATCGAGGATCTTCACCAGCGGGCGAATCGCGAAATAGCCCAGTACGCACATCAGCAGAATGCCGAGAAACAGCGAGGCGAACACCGTGTAGACGACGGGCGCCGAATTCGCGAGCACCTGCGGGCCGGGCTGGATGCCGTGCAGCATGAAGGCGCCGAGGATGATCGCGGTGGCGCCTGAGCCGGGAATGCCGAGCGCCAGCAACGGCACCAGCGCGCCGCCGACCGAGGCGGTCGCCGCCGCCTGCGGCGCCACGATGCCTTCGGCGATGCCGCTGCCCATTTCGGCGCGGCGCTTGCCGAATTGCGCTTCCAGCCCGTAGCTGACGAAGGACGCGATGGTCGCGCCGGCGCCGGGGACGATGCCGATGATGTTGCCCAGGATGGTGGAGCGTAGAAACATGCCCTTGATCGCGCCGATTTCCTTCAGCGTCGGCAGTTCGGTTTTCGCATTGGCGATCTTCTCGATCGGCTTGGTTTCGAAGCCGGTCTCCAGCCGCGCCAGCACCTCGCCGACGCCATAGGCACCGACCATCACTACCAGGAATTCGATGCCGTCGGCGAGAATGCGCGAGCCGAAGGTGAAGCGCGACGATCCGTAGGTCTCGTCGGTGCCGACGGTCGCGATCAGCAGCCCGGCCGCCAAAGCGATCAGCGCGTTACCGAGCGAGCCCTTGCCGAGCGCCACCACGCTGGTGAGACCGAAGAGCAGGATGCAGAAATATTCGGGCGACGAGAACCGCAACGCGAAGGCGGCGAGCGGCTGCGTCATCATCACCATCATGGCGGCCGACAGCAGGCCGCCGCCGAGCGCCGCGACCAGGGTCCAGCCCAAGGCCTTCGCCGGCTTGCCCTTGCGCGCCATGGTGTAGCCGTCCCATAGCATCGGCACGTCGATCGGCTCGCCGGGTATGCGGAATAAGATCGCCGTAAAAGCGCCGCCATAGGTGCCGGCGACATACATCGCCGTGAGCAGCACGATCGATGCCGTGACGTCCATGCGGTAGGTGAATGGCAGCGCTAGAGCTACGCCCATGACGAGCGTCAGGCCCGGCAGCACGCCGATCAGCAGCCCGAGCACGATGCCGATGACCAGCATCAGCATGTTGATCGGCGTCATGCAGTCGAGGAAGCCCTGACCGAGCTGCAGCAGAATTTGGCTCATGGTGCGCCGCTCATGCTGTCGTCATCCGCCCAGCATGACGCGGATGAAATCGGTGACGGCGTCGAACGGCGGGACGCCGCGCGGCAGCGATACATAGGCGAAGCGCATGAAGATCAGTGCCGCGAGCAGCGTGATGATGGCGCTGGTGGCCCACACCGCGACGTGATTGCGGTAGCGGCCGAGATACATGAAGGCGGCGAGAAAAAAGAAGGCCGACAGCAGGAAGCCGAGGATATCGACCACCACGGCAAACACCACGACCAGCACGACGCCGCCGAGCAGGATCATCGGATAGGTCTTGGCCGGCGCTTCGTCTTCGTCGCCGGCTTTTTCAAGAATATCCGCGACGCCGACGGTTTCCGTGCGCATGCCGAGCAACGCGCGCACGATCTCGAAGGTGCAGACGATGGCCATCATGCCGATCGCCATTTTCGGCCAGAACGCCGGGCCGAGCGAGCCGGGGCGCGGCGTGTAGTCGATCTGCCCGGCGTAGTAGTAAAGCACCGCGGCGACGGCAAGGCCGACGACGTAAGGCAACGTCGCGCGTAAGGCGTTCTTATCCATGTCGGTTGCGCCGGCCTTGCTCACGTCAGTTCGTCGCGATGGTTTTCTTCATGTCTTCGAGCTGCTGGTTGACGAAGGCCGGGGCCTTCGCCGCATCCTCGAAGCTGTTCGGGTCGGCGTACTGGTCTTCGAGGAATTTCTTATATTCCGGCGAGGCGTAGACCTTGGCGAGCGCGTCCGACAGTTTCTTGACGACGTCCGGCGGCGTGCCGGCGCGCACGACGATGGAGCGGAACTGCGGCAGCGCGACCTTGAAGCCGAGTTCATGCGAGGCCGGTACGTCCTTGAACGCCGGCAAACGCTTTTCGCCGAACAGCAGAATCGGCCGCATCTGTTTGCTGGTCAGAAATTGCGCGACGTCGCCGGCCTGTTCGTACAGCGCATCGGCGTGGCCGCCGAGGATCGAGACGTAGCGCTCGCTCGGCTTGGAGAACGGCACCTGGTTGACCTTGACACCGCCGCGGTCGAGCGCGGTGAGCGAGAAATCATCGACGCTGCCGAACCCGAGCGTCGCCACTTTCAGCTTGCCGGGATTGGCCTTCGCCTCTTTGGCGAAGTCGTCCCAGGTCTTGAACGGCGAATCCTGTTTCACGAAAATGAAGGACGGCCCTTTGATCATCACCGCCACCGGCGTGATGTCGGCCATGGTCCAGCGCGGCGATTTGCCGGCGAGCAGCGCGTGACTGTCGGCGATGTAGATCGCCATCGCGTAGCCGTCGGCCGGCGCCGCCATGATCTTCGCCATGCCGGTGGCGCCGGTGCCGCCGGGCACGTTGATGACCGGAATGCCCTGGCCGAGCATCGGCTCCATCAATTTGCTGACGAGGCGCGCCAATTGGTCGGCGCCGCCGCCGGGGCCCCAAGGTACGATCAATTCGATCGGCCGCTCCGGATAGCCGGCGGCCTGAGCTTGCGGGCCGCCAAGCAACGTGACGCTAACGGCCGCCAGGACAATCGCGAGATTCCGCATGGTGGAACGCATGGACGTCTTCCTCCCTGTTGGCGTCGGGTTGGCCCCGCTCGCTATAGTCTCATTGTTTGAGACTGTTATTCTCAATACGCTAACAGAGCGGCGCGCCGCCGCAACGGCAAAGTGAGCCGTGGCGTCCCACGTTTCGGGATTTTGATTGCGAAAAACGCGAGGCGCGCGCGGTATTCCCGCCGCGCGGGACTGCTCAGCGCTTGGCGAGCGGCACGTAGTCGCGCGCAGCCGGACCGTTGTAGACGGTGAGCGGCCGGATCAGGATGTTGTTCTCGAGTTGCTCGAGCACCTGCACCACCCAGCCGGGCACGCGGCCGATGGCAAAGATCGGCACGAACAGATCGCGCTTCACGCCGAGCAGGTGGTAGACGACGCCGGAATAGAAATCGACGTTCACGTTGACGCCGTGGCGCGCATAAGGCGCCATCGCCGCCACCACCGCCTGCAAAATCTCGTACCACTTCGGCTGGCCCATCTCCCTCGACAGCCGCTCGACGCCGGCGCGCATGTGGCGCGCGCGCGGATCCTCGGCGCGATAGACGCGGTGGCCGAAGCCGGTGATGGCGACGCCAGCCTTGCGCTTGTCCTTGACGTAATCGGCGGCGCGGGCCGGATCGCCGATCTCCTCCGCCATCTTCATGACGTCCTCGGCGGCGCCGCCATGCGCCGGCCCGGACAATGCGGCAATCGCCGCGGTGATCGCGGCGTGCAGGTTGGCCTGGGTGCCGACGACGACGCGCGCCGTGAAGGACGACGCATTCGAACCGTGTTCGGCATGCAGAATGAGATCGCGGTCGATCAACTGCGCGGCGTCGGCGCTCGGCCGCTTGCCCGAGAGCATCCACAGCAGATTGGCGGCGTGGCTCAGCGTCATGTCGGCCGGCACCGGCTCGAGGCCGTCGCGGATGCGCGAATGCGCGGCGACGATCATGGCGACCTGCGACGACAGCCGCACGCCCTTGCGCAATGTGGCCTCGCGCGAATTATCGCCGGTTTCAGGATCGAAGGCCGCCAGCGCGGAGGTCGCGGTGCGCAGCACGTCCATCGGGTGACCGTCTTTGACGGCGCGGATGATGTCGAGCACCGGGGCCGGCAGTTTGCGCGCCGCTTTCAGCTCGGCGTCGAATCCGGCCAACTGCTGCGCGGTCGGCAGGTCGCCGTTGAGCAGCAGCCAAGCCCCTTCCTCGAAACTCGAATGTTCCGCAAGATCGTGGATCGAATAGCCGCGATAGCGCAGTTCGCCGGCCTTGCCGTCGATAAAGGTGCAGGGCGAACGGTCGAAATAGACGCCCGTCAGACCGCGATGAATCTTGATCGGTTCATTCGTTTCGGTCATTGATTTTCTCCTTGTTTGCGCATGATCCTTAACCGAAAATCGGTACCCCCTTTTCGGGGATCATGCGCGAGTCCTTATTCGACGTTTTCCCACGCGGTGAGATGCATGGATTTGCTCGATCGCTTGTTTGATATCGCACGCGCGCGGTATCGCAAAATTGTTTTGCCGGAAGGCGACGACGCACGCATCGTCGCTGCCGCCGCGCGCCTCAAAAGCGAGAAGATCGCACAGCCGATTTTGCTGGGCGCGCCCGACGCGATTGGAACAATCGCGGCGCAAACAAATGTCTCACTCGATGGGATAACGATCATCGATCCGCGCAGCGATGCTAAACTGCAAAGCTACGGTGCGGCGCTCGCATCGGTGCGCGACAGCATGACGCCGGCGATGGCAACAAGGCTCGCGAGCAAGCCGCTGTATTTCGGCGGCATGATGGTGCGCCAGGGCGACGCCGACGCCATGGTGGCGGGCGCCGCCAATCCGACGCGGCGCGTGATCGAGGCCGGGTTGATGACCGTCGGGCTCGCCGACGGTATCGCGTTGCCGTCGAGCTATTTCCTGATCGTGGTGCCTGATTTCCTCGGCCAAGGCCCGCGGCCCTTCGTGTTCGCCGATTGCGCGGTCAATGCCGATCCCAACGCAGAAGAACTCGCCGATATCGCCATTGCCTCGGCGCGCAGCGCGTCCGCTTTACTCGGTGAAGCACCCCGCGTCGCCATGCTGTCATTCTCGACCAAAGGCAGCGCGCAACATGCGCGTGTCGACAAAGTGCGTCAGGCGATCGAGATCGTGCGCACGCGCGAACCGTCTCTCGCCATCGACGGCGAATTCCAGGCCGACGCCGCTTTGGTGCCCGCCGTCGTGCAGAAGAAAGTGAAAGACGAAAGCACCGTCGCCGGCCGCGCCAATGTGCTGATCTTCCCGGATCTGGATTCCGGCAATATCGGCTACAAGCTGACGCAATGGCTGGGTGGGGCGCAGGCGATCGGGCCGTTTCTGCAGGGCTTCGCGCGGCCGATCAGCGATCTGTCGCGCGGCGCCAGCGTCGACGACATAGTCACGACATGTGCGGTGGTGGCCGCCGCTGACTGATTACTTCTCGATATCGTCGTCCGACAGCACGCGCAGCGCGGCGCCGTCGACGTCGTTGTATTGACCGCTGCGCAGCGCCCACAGGAAGCCCAACAGGCCGGTAAGGCCCAAAGCGAGCGCGATCGGAATGATGTAGACGAGCACGTTCATGATTTGCCTTTGTAGGCTCTCAAGGCATTCAGCGTCACCAGCAACGACGAGCCCGACATGGCCAGCGCGGCGATCAGCGGCGTCACCATGCCGGCAACGGCGATCGGCACCGCGATGGCGTTGTAGATCACCGCGAGCCACAGATTTTCCGACATCAGCCGCCGTGCGCGGCGCGAGATGACGACGGCGTCGAGCACCGGCACGATGTTTTCGCCGAGGAACACCGCGTCGGCCTGCGCCTGCGTGACGTCGGCGGCGTCGATCGGCGACAGCGAGACGTGCGCGGAAGCCAGCGCCGGCGCGTCGTTAAGGCCGTCGCCGACCATCAGGACGCGGCGGCCCTGGCGCTTGAGTGTTTCGATGATTTCGATTTTTTCCGCCGGCTTCAATTCGCCGAGCCAGTTGCGGACCCCGAGCGCCACGGCCACGGGCCGCACCGCCTCGTTGCGGTCGCCGGATAGGATGTGCAGCTCGAGCCCGAGCGCTTTCAGCGATTGCATCACCGCGACCGCATCCGGCCGCAGCCTTTGGCTGATCGCGAACGTGGCGCTGCCGCCTTCATGGCTGAAATAGATCTGCGACATGCCCGGCGCGTGCGCCGCCGAGGCCTTAACGCCACAGAACGCCGCGCTGCCGAGCCGCGCAACGCTGCCGTTGATCACGACGCGAACGCCCTGCCCCGGCTCCTCGGTCGCACCGTCGAACGGTATGCGCTGCGCCGCTTCGCGCGACAGCGCCCCCGCCAGCGGGTGATGGCTGGACAGCGCCAGCCGCGCCGCCATTTGCAGCAGCGCCGGATCGATCGCCGCGGCATTGACCACGCGCGGCTCCGGCAGCGTCAGCGTCCCCGTTTTGTCGAAAATCACGATATCGGCTTCGGCCAGCCGCTCGATGGCGTCGCCGGAATTGAGAATAAGCCGGGCGCGGAACAGCGCGCCGGAGGCCACCACCTGCACGGCAGGGATCGCCAATGCCAGCGCGCAAGGGCACGTGATGATCAGCACCGCGATCGCCGTGACGACCGCGTCGTGAACGCTGGCGCCAGCGATCAGCCAGCCGGCACAAGTCAGCGCGGCGGTCAGATGCACGACCGGCGCATAAACGCGCGCGGCGCGGTCGGCGAGACGCATGGCGTGCGACTTCGCGCTGGCCGCTTTTTCCAGAAGCTTCTCGATCTCGTCGACCAGCGTCGCGGCGCCACCCGCGGTCACCCGCATCGTCAGCGTGCCGGCATCGTTCATGCTGCCGGCATAGATCGTGGCGCCGGCCGCGACCTTGCGGCGCGCTGTTTCGCCGGTGATCAGGCTCTCGTCGACCTGGGAATTGCCCGTCAGCACGGCGCCGTCGGACGGCACGCGCTCGCCGGCCTTGATCAGCAGGCGGTCGCCGGCGGCAATCGCCGCGACCGGCACCCGCACCAGTTCGTCGCCGTCGAAGCGATGCGCGGTCTCGCCTTTGAGCGCCGCGAGATTGCCGGCGACGGCGCGCGTCTTGCGGCGCATTTCGTGATCGAGCGTGCGCCCGACCAGCAGGAAGAACAGCAGCATCAAGGCGGAATCGAAATAGGCGTGCTCGGCGTGATTGGCGGTTTCGACCACCGACATGCCCAGCGCCAGGATAACGCCGAGCGAGATCGGCACGTTCATGTTGAGGTTGCGCGTACGGATGCCGCGCCAGGCGCTCTCGAAGAACGGGCGTCCGGCATAGGCGCCCGCCGGCAGCGCGATCAGCGCCGAAGCCCAGTGAAAGAAGTCGCGCGTCTCCGGCGTGATGTCGGTGATATTGCCGGACCAGACCGACACCGACATCAGCATCACGTTCATGGCGGCAAAGCCGGCGACCGCGAGGCAGCGCGTCAGGCGGCGGGCTTCGGCGGCCTCCTCCTGCTCGGCGCGCAGCGGCACGAAGGGATGGCCGCTATAACCGATGCCTTCGAGCGTGGTGAGGATCTGCGCCGGCTTGAACACGCCACCCGACCAGGCGACGTGCAGGCGGCGGTTGGTGAAGTTGAGCCGCGCATCGGTGACGCCCGGCAGACGCTTTACCGCGCCTTCGATGCGCGCGATGCAGGCGCCGCAGGCGATGCCGTCGACCGCCAGCTCCATGCCGAGCGTGCCGTTGCCTTCCGGCTTGGCGTAAAGCGAAAGGTCGAGGGCTTCCTCGGCCATCGTATTACCTCAACGTCACGCGGCTGCGTGAGCGGAACTGGCGCTCGTCGCCGCGGAACAGATCGACGATCAGTTCCCATTGTCCGGGCGCCGCCTTGGCCTCGCCGCGAAAGGCGCCGGGGCCGGTGCCCTGCAACACGACGGTCTGGTCGAGCTTCGCGTCGGCCGGATGAGCAAGCCGCGCGACCGCGGTCAGACCGGCCAGCGAAACGCCTTGCGCGTCGCGCGCGTTGATGTCGAGCACGGCTTCGCCGGCGCGGTCGCGCGTCAGCTTACCGCCGACCCGCCAGTGCAAGGCCTCTTGGCGCTGCGCCGATTCGATATCCGCCCTGAACAGCAGGCCGGCCTTGTAGGAAC
>JANMSZ010000459.1:0-11684 GCA_031389925.1 Hyphomicrobiales bacterium
CAGCGTCTTGGCGCGCTGATCGCGGCGTTCTCGCAGCCGGGGAAACATGTCGAAGACGCGCTCCAGATTCCAGCCGTGACGCTCGGTGCTGCGCTCGGCGACCAGAAGGTTTTCTTCGACGCCGAGCGTCGGGAATACGCGGCGGCCTTGCGGCACCAGGCCCATGCCGCTGCGCACGGTTTCGAATGACGCCTTCTTGGTGATGTCGTCGCCTTTGAACATCACCTTGCCGCGGCGCGGCGGGTTGAAGCCGACGATCGAATTCACCAGCGTGGTCTTGCCGACGCCATTGCGCCCGAGCAGGCCGAGAATCTGCCCTTGCTCGAGCTGCAGCGACAGCCCCTGCAGAACATAGGCGTCGCCGTAATACGTGTGGATGTCCTGGACTTCCATAATAGCCATGAGTCAATTTCCTTGGCGCATGATCTGATCCGGAAACCGGTGCCCACTTTTCGGGATCATGCGCTAGTCCGTCCCCAGGTAGATTTCCTGGACGCGTGGGCTGTCGTGGATCTGCTTGGGCGTGCCGGTTTCCAGAATTTCGCCGAAATGCAACACCGAGATCTGCGACGCGACGTCGAACACCACGTCCATGTCGTGCTCGATCAAGAGGATCGCGAGCTTGGGATCTAGCCTCATCAGGAACTTGGCCATATCGGTGGATTCGCCGGACGACAGGCCGGCAGCGGGCTCGTCGAGCAGCAGAATTTTCGGATCGCTCGCCAAGCCCAGCACGATTTCAAGCTGGCGCTGTTCACCATGCGACAGATTGCGGACTTCGAGGTCCTTGCGGTCGAGGAAGCCGGCCTGTTCGAGCAGGTGATAGGCCTTGTCGTAGACTTCCTTGTACGACGACAGAAAGCGCCACATCACGAATTTCGAGCGCCGCAGGCCTTTGATCGCCAGCAGCACATTGTCGAGTACGGTCAGGCCGGGAAACAGATGCGTGACCTGGAAGGTGCGTGCCATGCAGAGCGCGGTGCGCTTGTGGCTCGGCCATTTGGTCACGTCCTGGCCGAACAGCAGCACTTGTCCCGACGTCACCGGATAGATGCCGGTGATCAGATTGAATAGCGTGGTCTTGCCGGCGCCGTTCGGGCCAATGATGGCCTGGCGGTCGCCCGGCATGATGCGCAAGGTGACGTCGCGCGTCGCCTGCAAGCCGCCGAAGCTCTTGCACAACTGCTTGAGCTCGAGGACGGGCACTTCGCCGTTTCCTTGGCCGCCGGTCGTTTGAGATAAACTGCTCACGCGCAACCCCTCGGATCGAAAGAACCGCCGGAGCCCATTGGCCCCGGCGGTCGCGTTGTTATTCGCAGAATTTGCAGGGCGGGAAGTCGCGATCGTAGACCGGCTGGGCGAGGAACTTCTCCTTGCCGTAGGTCCAGAACTGACTGACCTTGGGATAGGTCTTGATCACGGTGTTCCAGAGTTCGTCCTTCTCGTAGCCAAACATCTTCTTCTTCTCGACCTTCTTGATGTAGACGTTCTCGATCGGGTTACGCATGTCGTCCATCTCGACCGGACCGCGCGGAGCCTTGAGCTTGATGCCCTGCATGATCTTGATGAACTGCTCCGGCCCCGGCCATTTGCCGCCAGCCTGCTTGAGTGCTTCGTCGATCCACATCGCGGTCGTATAGTTGTTTTCCGAATAGTAGCCGGGCACCTTGCCGTATTTGGTGCGATAGGCCTTCACGAAGGCCATGTTCTCCGGCGTGTCGATCGCGGTTGAGTAGTGCAGGGCGGAGACGTCGCCGATCACTTCGTCGCCCATGAAGGGCAGCACGAATTCGTCATAGCTGACGCCTGAGCCCAGGATCTGCTTCTTGATGCCGGCGCCGCGCAACTGCTTGGGGAACTGCAACGCCATCGGGCCGACCATCACGGTGAAGATGGCGTCGGCGTCGGCCTTGAAGGTCGGGATGTAAGGTCCGAAGTCCTTGGTGCCGAGCGGCGGCCAGATTTTCTGAATTACTTTGCCGCCGCAATCCTCGAACGCCTTCTGGAAGCCGCCGGTCACTTCGTAGCCGAAGGCATAGTCGGCCGCGATGGTGATGACTTTCTTGAAGCCGTTATCGCAGGCCCATTGGCCGAGCGGATGATGCGGCAGAGAAGAAGTCCAACTTGTCCGCAGGAAGTACGGATATTTCGAGGCCTGACGCTGCGTCAGGTCGTCGGCGGACGACACCGACGACAGGTAGATCGTCTTTTCGGCGGTCGAGACCGGCGCTAGCGCATAGCCGGTCGAGGCCAGCAGGCCGCCGATCATCATGTGCACCTTGTCCTGCAGGATCACCTTTTTGCCCTTGGTGACGCTGGCATCGGGTTTACCCTGGTCGTCCTCGACGATGAACTTGACGTCCATGCCGCCAAGCTTGTTGCCGTGCTGATCCAGATAGAGCTGGAAGCCGTCGACCATGTCCTTGCCGACCTGGGCGAAGATGCCCGTGGTCGGTGCGATGAAGCCGATGCGGAGTTCGTCCGCCTGCGCAGGCACAGCGATGCCGAGACCGGCGGCCAGCGCGCTGCCGAGAAGTGCTTTTTTCAACATTGTTCTCTCCCTAGGTGTTGCGACCGTCGCGTTCAGGAAGGCTTTGATGCGAGTTTTTTTGTGCCTTCGTCTTTGCCTTGAGACCGTTGCCGCCAACGCGATGGAATGCCCATCAGGCCCATCGGCAGGTAGAGAATAGTCAGCACGTAAACGCCGCCGAGCACGTACTGCCACCATGGCACCAGCGTGCTGAGGAATTCGCGCAAGCCGAACACGATGGCCGTGCCGATTGCCGCGCCGACCAGCGTGCCGGCGCCGCCGAGCACGACCATCAGCAGCGAATCCACCGAGGTGGTCAGCACCACGGTTTCGGGGCTCACGTGACCGTTGGTGTGCGCCCACAGCACGCCCGAAAGCCCGCCGAAGCCGCCGGCGATGATGAAGGCGATGTATTTGTGCAGCCAGGTGTTGTAGCCGAGGATCTGCATGCGCAGCTCGCGCTCGCGAATGCCGGCGAGGCTGCGGCCGAACGGCGAGCGCACCAGCACGTACATCATCAGCATCGAGACGGCGAAGAAGGCGAATACCAGATAGAAGAACGTCACGTCGTTCGACAGATTGAGGCCGAAGCTCGGGCGGCCGGTCATATTGATGCCGTTGTCGCCGCCGGTCAGCGAATTCCAGCGGTAGGCGAGTCCCCAGACGCATTGGCCGAGCGCCAGCGTGATCATCAGGAAGTAGACGCCGCCGGCGCGGATCGCGAACAGGCCGAACAGCGCCGCCAGGGCGCAGCCGATCAGTATGCCCAGCACAACGACCAGCCAGAAATCCCAGCCCATGCCGAAATGGAATTTGGTGGCAAGCACAGCCGTGAGATAGGCGCCGACGCCGAAGTAGGCCGCTTGCCCCATCGACGACATGCCGGTGTAACCCAGCAGCAGGTCGACGCTCATGGCGAGAATGGCGAAAGCGAGCGCGCGGGTCGCCAGCAGGATCACGAACGAGCCGGACTGCGGCACGATCAACGCAATCGCCACAAGCGCGATGAGGACGATCAGGATCTTGATTTTCTGACTCATCATCGGCTCATTCCCGTCCAAACAGGCCGGTGGGCTTGATCGCCAGGATCAGCACCATCGGGGCATAGAGCGTGAAGTATGAAATTTCCGGGAACAGCGCCTTGCCGAAATTATCGGCGAGGCCGACGGCGAGGGCGCCGATAGCCGCGCCGCCGAGACTGCCCATGCCGCCGATGATCACCACCGCGAAGGCGAGCGGCAGCATTTCGAAATCGAGGCCCGGATAGATGCCGAGGAAGGCGCCGCCGATAACGCCGCCGAGGGCTGCGAGGAAGGCGCCGAGCGCGAAAATGAACATCGAGACGCGGTTGGTGTCGATGCCGACGCCGCGCGCCATCTGCGCGTCATCGACGGTGGCGCGCACCGCTGCGCCCATCCGGGTTTTTTCCATCACCAGCCACAGCACGATGCCGATCGCGACCGCCATGCCGATCATGAACACGCGATACAGCGGCAGATAGACACCGCCGACCACGATGCTCTGCGTGAACGCCGGCGGCGGATTGATATCCATGTTGTTGCCGCCCCAGATATCGAGCGCGGCCTGCTGGAACAGGAAGGCGAAGCCGACCGTCAGCAACACCTGCCGCAGCACGTCGGTGTCGACCGGAACGATCGAAATGCGGCTGAACAGGAAATACATCGCGATCGAGCAGAGGACGGTGAGCGTGGTGAATTGAATCCAGCCGCCGCCGATGAGTAGAGGCCATTTGGCGGAGATGGCCAGACCGATGAGGGTGCCCACGCCCAATGCGATCACGGCGGTTCGCAGAAATGCGAGCCCTTCGGATCGCAAGAACAGCCGCTCCATCGCGAGACCGATGAGCGCGACGGCGAGTGCTGCGACCGGCAACGACAGCGCCCATGACCCGGTGAAGTGGATCACCGACAGCGCGATGTAACCGCCCCATAAAAAATAAGCGCCATGCGACAGGTTGACGATGCGCATGACGCCGAAGATCAACGACAGGCCGCTGCCGATCAGGAACAGCAACGCGCCGTACGAGATGCCGTTGAAAGCCTGGACCACCCAGAACTGTGTGTTCATATGCCCCCTGATAGTCCTTCTGTTACATCGAAGGTTGCGCGAAGCTTACCTTAGGTTTCAGGGAATTGAACACCCTAAATGGCCGCAGCCTCGCTTTGTAAGGTTGCACCGCAAGTTTTCTCACCAATGCCCGCGCTACTTGCGGCGCTTCTTAGGTTGCTTCTTGGGTTGCTTCTTGGCGCTTGCCTGTTTTTTCGGCGGGATGATCGGCAGCAACAGGTACGGCGCTTTTCCGCTGGCGAAATGCAGGGTGGTGGTGCCGCCGAAAATCGATGGCGGCCGGTCTTCCGGCTTGTCGTGCAGGAACGGACCGCAGCCGGTCAGTTCGTTCTTGAAGTTCGACAGCTTGCCGCCGCTGGCGCCGCCGTACTCATAGTCTTTCCCGCGGATCGAGACCGCGACGCGATAGCCGGCCGGCACCGCGATCGAACTCGGCCAGATCTCGATGTCGAGTTCGACCGGCTTGCCCTTCACCAGCGGCTGCTTCTTGTCGTGGGAGTGATAGGGCCGGTACGGCGTCGACAGTTTCTTGTCGAGCTTGCGGTGCGAGGCCCGCAGCCAGCCTTGCGCGATCGGCGTATGCGGATCGATCGCACCCTGGAACACGACTTCCTTGAGGTCGCCGGTGAACACCCGCACGACGATAAAGACGTCGGCGTCCTTGGTTGACGACGACACGAACAGCTTGACCGCCGACGGGCCGGTGATCTCGGTTTCCTGTTCCATCGGCGGCGTCAGGAATGTGACGCCTTCGCCCATCGCGGCGAAGGCCAACTTCGCGCTCTTCGATGGCTTCTTGGCGCTCAGCGCCATGCTGGCGGGATCGAGATAGAACTTGGTCCACTGCGTGCGCGCGATCGGCCATTCGCTCTCGGCGCGCGCGACGAATTTCTCGCCGGGATGGCGCACCTGCAGCAGCACCTTCGGCTGCTTCTTCCAGCCGTCTTTCTTGCCGTGCAGGAAATAGTCGAAGAAGCGCAACTGTTGCTCGCGGCCGTAGTCGGTATAGAAATGCGTCCAATGCTCGATGCCGTGCGCCTCGAGCCATTTTTCCTTGGCGGCGGCGCGCACGAAGCCTTCAAAGTTGCCGCGCGGATGCAGGCCCTGGCCGCCCCAGTTCGCCGATGAGAACAGCGGCGTGACGACCTTGTCCCATTTCGGCGAGCGGTCGCGGTGATACTTGTCGTCGAGCGGGTGCTTCAAAATCTCGCCGCCGAAATCGACGCGGTTCTTGGCAAGTTCTTCGTCCGACAGCGTCTCGGGGCCGCACACCAGTTCGCCGTGCACGCGGCTGCGGCCGCCGCGTTCGCCGGTGCCGTACTGCACCGTCTTGACTTGCATATCGAACCAGTTTTCCCAGAACGTCGACAGCATGCCGCCGTGATGCGTCATGTCGCGATACCAGTCGGCCGAGCCTTCCCAGATGCACATGGCGGCAAGATGCGGCGGCTGCAGCGACGCCACGTGCCATTGGTTCATCGCGAAATAGGAAATGCCGTTGAGTCCGACCTTGCCGTTCGACCAGGGCTGCACGCCGCCCCATTCGATGCAGTCGTAGAAATCCTTGGTCTCGCGCGGTGAGAAATGATCGATCACGCCGGGCGAGCAGCCGGCCCCGCGTGAGTCGACGCGCACGCAGACGTAATCGTGCGGCACCCATTTCTCGGGGTCGACCACTTCCCAGTTCTGATATTTATTGGTGGAGCCCGCGGCGACGTCGGGATGTTTTTCGACCATGCGGTTCCAGGCGCTCGGATAGCCGTCCTGGAAGGCGAGGTTCTTGGCGTAGGGGCCGTATGTCAGCAGGACCGGATATTGTCCGTCTTTCACCGGGCGAAAGACATCGGCGCGCAGCACCAAGCCGTCGTCCATGGTGATCGGCACGTTCCAGTCGATCCGCATGCCGTCGCGGATTTCCGAAAGCTGCTGCAACCCGGCCATCGCACTCTCCCGCCATTTTTATTTTGTTGGCGGGAGGCTACAGCAGCGTGGACGCGATGCAAGAGGTGGGCGAGCGATCAGCGCTTGCGCTTGACCTTCGCCTGCTTCTCCAGCACGGCGCAGACCGCGGCGGTGTCCTGCGCGCCGTAGCCGGTCTTCATCGCCTTGAGATAGACCGGCTTGGAGGCATCGAACATCGGCGTCGGCACTTTGATCTTGCGGCCGTAGTCGCCGATCACCTGCATGTCCTTGTCCCAGACGTCGATCTTCATGGTGACGTTTTTGTAGTTGTTCTTCACCATCATCGGCGCGCGCAACTCGAAAATGCGTGAATTACCGGCACCGCCCTGGATCAGATCGAAGATCGCCTGCGGCGCTAGTCCTGACTTCATGCCGTAAACCATCGCTTCGGCGCTGGCGACGTTGTGAATAGCGACCAGCAAGTTGGCAACGTATTTCATCTTGCTACCGTTGCCGAAGGCGCCGGTGTCATAGACCTTGCGGCCGAAGGCCCCGAACATCGGCTGCAGCTTGCGCACCGTCTTGGTGTCGCCGCTCGCATAGAACACCAGATCGCGCGTCGCGGCCTGCGAACCCGTCCCGCTCACCGGAACGTCGAGCATAATATGGCCGGCCTTGCGCAGGATCGCTTCGGCTTTTTCTTTATCTGAAATTGCGAAGGTGCTCATCTCGACGACCACCACGCACTTCAACTTGGCGGCGGCCAAGGCGCGCACGGTTTCGATCAGCGCCTGCGGCTTGGGCAGGCTCGTGAGGATGGTGGGCACCTTGCCCGCAACATCGACGGCGCTTTTCGCGATCTCAACACCGGCGCGTTCCGCGGCCTTGCGCGCTTTGGCGCTGATGTCGTAGCCCACCACGCGCCAGCCCGCGGCGGCGAGGTTCCTGGCGAACGACCCGCCCATGATGCCGAGGCCGATCACGCCGACCGTGCCCTTATTCTTTTTGGCCGCTGCCATTCTCAATGTCTCCTGAAGCCGCGCACGCCGATGTGCGTACAGTCGCTTCCTTGATAATTCGTTGAACCCGGCCCTGTCGAGTGGGGCTGCTGGTGAGGTGGCTTTCACGTAGCGCCCTGATCGCCTATCGTTCCGGCAAAAGAGTGTCGAACAATTCGGGAGGACGTGATGAATATCGGCGTAGCAGGACTTGGCGCCATGGGCGCGCAAGTGGCGGCGCGGCTGATCGAAGTCGGGCACCAGGTTACCGTTTGGAATCGCAACCCGGACAAGACCAAGCCGCTCGCCGAGGCCGGCGCCAAGGTCGCTGTATCGCCGGCCGCGCTGGCAACGGCAAGCGAGATGGTCATCACGCTCCTCACCGATGCTAAGGCAATCGACCAAGTCTATAGCGGCCCGAACGGGCTTCTGTCCGGCGACGTCAAAGGCAAGATGTTCATCGAGATGAGCACGGTGGCGCCGAAGGTGCACACCGATCTCGAAGCCAAAGTGCGCGCCACGGGCGCGGCGATGGTCGAATGTCCGGTGGGCGGCTCGACCGTTCCGGCGCGCAAGGGCCAATTGCTCGGCTTGATGGGTGCGACGCCTGAGGACGCGGCGCGCGCGCGGCCGGTTCTCGAACAACTGTGCCGCAAGGTCGAGCACTGCGGTCCGGTCGGCGCCGCCGCCGCTATGAAGCTCGCAATCAATCTGCCGCTGATGGTGGCCTGGCAGGCCTATGGCGAAGCTTTCGCCATCGCGCGCAGTGCAGGCTGGGAGCCGCGGCGGCTGGTCGACCTGCTGGTCGAAAGCAACGGCGGCAACAAGGCGATTGCCTCACGCGCCGACATGATCGTGACGATGTTCGAGGGCCGCGATCCGGGCCCGACCACTTTCAGCATCGATAACGGCGTGAAGGACCTGCGCACCATGATCGAGACCGGCGAAGGGCTCGGTGCCGAGATGTTCGCCACCAAGGCGGCGCTTGCCGGATTCGAAGACGCGAGCAGGAACGGCATCGGCGGCGGCGACGGCTCCAAGGTGTCGGTCTATTGGTCGACGCGGAAAAAGAAATAATGTGAACCGTCACCCTGAGGTGGCCGCGTTAGCGGCCCTCGAAGGGTGAACGGCTACCAGGGGCTGTCATCCTTCGAGGCTCGCTTCGCTCGCACCTCAGGATGACGAACAAAGGGAGGCGACCATGAAGTTGTTTTCGTTCTGGCGTTCGCTGGCGACCTATCGCGTGCGCATCGCGCTCAATCTCAAGGGGCTGACGCCGGAGGTGATTGACGTCAATCTGATGAAGGGTCAGCAGCGCGAGCAGCAATTCCGCGACGTCAATCCGATGATGGCGCTGCCGGCGCTGGTCGACGGCGACGGTCCGGCGCTGTTCGAGTCGCTGGCGATCATCGAATATCTCGACGAAATTAAGCCGAATCCGCCGTTGCTGCCGAAGGATCCGAAGGCGCGCGCCCGCGTGCGCGGCCTGGCGCAGATCGTCGCCTGCGACAGCCATCCGCTGATCGTACCGCGGGTGCGCGAATATCTTAGCGCTGAATTCAAGATCGACGAGGCCGGTGTGCAGAAATGGGCGCAGCACTGGCACAAGGCGGCGCTGACCGGCCTTGAGCAGCATCTCTCGACCGAAAAAGAAACCGGCACTTTTTGCCAGGGCGAGCAGATCACCATTGCCGACATCTGTTTGGCGAGCCAGGTAGCGGGCGCCAACTTCTTCAAGGTCGATCTGGCGCCGTTCCCGACGGTCGCCCGCATCGCGGCGAGCTGCGCCAAGAACGACGCCTTCGCGCGCGCCCATCCGCTCAAGCAGCCCGGCGCGCCCGCGTCTGTGTAGTAAGGTTCTCATGCTCAACACCGCAATCGTCGGCCTCGGCTGGTGGGGCAAGACTCTCGTGAAAGCGGCCAAGGACTTCGGCGCGCCGATCCGTTTCGTGCGCGGCGTGTCGCTCGAGCCCGACACCGTGCGCGACTTTGCCAAGGAGCACGCGTTCACGCTCGGCACCTCGCTCGACGAGGTGCTGGCCGATCCTCAAGTGCAGGCGGTGATCCTGGCGACACCGCACTCAAAGCATCGTGCGCAAGTCGAAGCGGTGGCCGCGGCCGGCAAGCATATTTATTGTGAGAAACCCTTCGCGCTGGCGAAAGCCGATGCCGCGGCGATGCTCGACGCGGTAAAACTCGCCGGCATCGTGATCGGCGTCGGCCATCATTTCCGGCTGATGCCGTCGATGCACGTCCTTGATGAGATCGTGAAGCGGCCGGACTTCGGCACCATCATGCATGTCGAGGGCAATTACAGCCACGACTGGCTGGCGAATTACCCGCTCGATAGCTGGCGCATGCAGGCCTCCGAAGCGCGCGCCGGCGGCATGACGGGCATGGGCATTCACGTGCTCGACTGCTTCCGCAGTCTGGCCGGGCCGATGAAACGCATCGCCGCGCTGTCGAAGGCGCGCGCGCTCAAGCTCGACACCGGCGACACCACCTCGGCGCTGATCGAATTCGACAGCGGCGCCACCGGCACGCTCGCCACCACCATCAAGACGCCGTTCGAATGGCGCATCGCGGTCTATGGCGAGAACTGCCACGCGATGAGCGTGAGCGAAACCCGCGCCATCGTGAAATACGCCGGCAAGGACGCCGAAGTCATCGACAAGCCGGCCGACAATCATCTCGGCCGCAATCTGGATTATTTCGCCAAGGCCGCGCTCGGGCAGGGCGCGTTCCCGATCTCGCCCGAGGGCATTCTGCAAACCGCCTCGGCGCTGGAGGCGGTGTTCAAGTCGGTGGATGCCGATGGGGCGTGGATGAAGTTGTAGTTATCCGTCATCCTGAGGTGCGAGCGAGCGTCAGCGAGTGAGCTTCGAAGGATGAACGGCCAAAGTCTTCACGGGTCGGGCCGTCGCCCTTCGAGGGCCGCCTTGGGCGGCCACCTCAGGGTGACGGCAGATCGCCTTGTCCCACCGTTCGTGAATCTGCACGACCTCGCGCTCGAAGCGTTCCAGGAACATCCGCGCCTGCGTCGACAGCGTGCGCCGCGTCGGCTGGATCACGACGAATTCGGCGTGCAGCTCCGGCTCTGCAATCGGATTGACGATCAACTCGCCGCGGCCGATGTCGTTGATCGAAATCACGCTCGGCAGGATCGTGACCCAGTCGGAGCGCGCGACGAATTCGAGCGTGGCGATCATCGCGTCCATCTCCAGCATCGCCGCGATCTCGACGCCGTGGCTCTGGAAATAAGTGTCGAGGTTGCGCCGCCGAATGTTGTCCGGCCCCGGCACCACGATCTTCAGCGGCGGACATTCCGACAGCCGTACTGCCGCCAGCGGCGTGAATCCGGCGCGCGGGCCGGAGATCATCATTTCACGGTCACGCACCAGCAATCGCGATTTCAAGCCGATGGTGCCTTCGAAGGCCGGCACCACCGCAAAATCGAGTTCGTCGTTGCGCACCATTTCCGTGATCGCGCCGCTATAGCCTTCGACGATGTGCAGGCGCACTTCGGGGCAGCGCGGCACGAAATCGTCGAGTACCGGCGCCAGCACGGCGCGGGTGAAGGTCGGCATCAGGCCGATGCGCAGTTCGCCGGTCACCTCGCCGGCGAGCGAACGCGCTTCCTCGGCGGCGTGCTCGAGCGTGCCGACCGCTTCGACGCAGCGCTTGTAGTAGCGCAAGCC
Source organism: Hyphomicrobiales bacterium (assembly GCA_031389925.1). Lineage (GTDB taxonomy): Bacteria > Pseudomonadota > Alphaproteobacteria > Rhizobiales > Xanthobacteraceae > Pseudolabrys. The sequence goes on from JANMSZ010000459.1 coordinate 11,217, forward strand.
CGCTGGCGTCGGCGTCACGCTGCCGGTCGAACGTTCGAACAATTGCACGCCCAGCGTGCGCTCGATGGCCGCGACATGTTGCGAGATGCCGGATTGAGTCGCGTTTTCCCGCTCGGCGGCGCGGGTGAAGGAGCCTTCTTCGCACACGGCGATGACGGCGCGGATTTGCCGCAACGGGATATTGGCCATGGAAGCCTTTAAAACAGGGGTATTAGAAAACATAATCCCTGGACGCAGAATATATTATTTTATCTTGCCCTGCCAATCGGCATAGGCTTTCGTTCAATCAACGCTTTCGGCGCGATCCACGCGCCGGTCGGAGGAACACCATGGGCACAGCGAATTTCGGCACCGTAGGTCTCGATTGGCAGCAGCGCATCAATTGGGAGCGGCTGCGCGAGTACCGCATCGAGCGCGCGCGCACGATGATGAAGAAGCACGGCCTCGGCGCCGTGCTCTGCATGTACG
>JANMSZ010000461.1:0-16329 GCA_031389925.1 Hyphomicrobiales bacterium
GCGAACTGGTTGGCGGCATCTTCTGGTTCAACTATCCGGGCGGCACCGGCCTGATGAACGGCGCTGTGTTCGGCAAGATCGCCGGTACGTCGGCCGGCGAACGCGCCAAGCAGTTGCCTTAATGACTTCCGCCGCCACCTAAGGCGTCATCGTCGTCGGTGGCGGCGGCAGCGGCCTCGCCGCCGCGATCGAAGCCCGCGCGGCGGGGCGCGACGTGCTGCTCCTCGAAAAGAACCCGGCGCTCGGCGGCTCGACGGCGTGGTCGGTCGGCTCGGTTACGTCGGCGGCTACGGCTCATCAGGCCCGCAAGGGCATCATCGATACCCCGGAAGAGCACTGGCGCGACATGGCCGGCTTCAACGGCGATCTCGATCCCCGCGACAATCCAGGCCTGCGCCGCGTGCTGGCCGAGGCCATGCCGGATACGTTCCGTTGGCTGCTGTCGCATGGCATCCGCTTTTACGGCCCGATGCCGGAGCCGCCGCACACCAAGCCGCGCATGCACAATGTGCTGCCGAACTCGCGCTCCTTCATCACGCATCTGGAAAGAGCCGCGCGCAAGGCCGGCGTCAAAATCCAGTGCGATGCGCGGGCGAAGGCGCTGGTGCAAGCGCAAGGACAAGCGCAAGGCCGCGTCACGGGAATCGATTGCGATACGCCGGAGGGCGTGCGGCGTTTTCATGCGCGCGGAGGAGTCGTGCTGGCGACCGGCGACTTCACCAGCGATCCCGAATTGAAGGCGCAATGGATGGGGCCGCAAGAGGCCAAGATCGACGGCGTCAATATCACTGCGACCGGCGACGGCCAGAAGCTGGCGCTGGCGCTCGGCGGCCGCATCGTCAACGGCGATCTCGCGCTCGGGCCGGAGCTGCGTTTCGTGCCGCCGCAGAAGCGCAACATTCTGCTGAGCCTGCCGCCATGGCCGCTGCTCGCCAATCTGATGGCGTGGTCGCTCGACCACATGCCGCCCGCGCTATTGCGGCCTTTCGTCATGAGCTTCGTCACCACGGCGCTGGCGCCGTCGCCGGATTTGTTTGCCGAAGGCGCGATCCTGATCAACAAACGCGGTGAACGGTTTACCGACGAACTCGAACGGCCGGCTTATGCCTTGCCGGACCAGCCGGACAAAGCCGGTTACATTCTGCTCGACCGCCGCATGGCGGATTTGTTTTCCGGCTGGCCGCATTTCATCTCGACCGCGCCGGGCGTGGCTTATGCCTATGTCGAGGACTACCGGCGTAACCGGCCGGATGTCTTCCACACTGGTGCGACACTCGATGCGCTGGCGGCGAAGTTGTCGCTGCCCGCGACGGCTCTGGCCGCGACCGTGCAGGCGCACAACGCCAAAGCTGGCAACCGGCCGCAGCTTGGCGACGGGCCTTACGTCGCGCTCGGTCCGGTGCGCGCGGTGTTCGTGCATGCCGAAGGCGGGCTCGCGGTCGATCACGAACATCGCGTGCTGGGGGCGGGCGATGCGCCGATCCCTGGACTCTATGCGGCGGGCTCGACCGGGCAGGGCGGCCTGCTGCTCAAGGGCCACGGCCATCATCTCGGCTGGGCCTTCGCCTCCGGCCGCCGCGCCGGCCGCAATGCAGCGCGTGATGTCGCGGCCGTCGCTTAAGGCCGCTTCTTGGAATCGAGCTTCCTGGTCACCCGGGCCATGTCGACCACCATGCGCTCGTGGGTGCCACTGCCGATCTCTTCCATCTCGTCGCGCGCGGTGACGTTGAATTCGATGCGGCGGCCGTCGATCTTGGTGACCACGGCCTCGGCGGTGACGCGGTGGCCGACCGGCGTTGCGGCCAGATGCTTCACGTTCACCAGCGTGCCGACGCAGCTTTCGCCGGGATCGAGATAGTCACGCACCGCGTTGAGCGCGGCGTTTTCCATCGCCGTCACCATCATCGGCGTGGCGAAGACCTGCGGCAGGCTGATGTCCTTAAACTGATTGGCAAGGTGCGCGGGCATCACCTTCAGCGAATAGGTGCCCTTGGCTCCGACCGGTATGTCACGCATGTGTCGGTTCCTTGCGTCAGCTCCCTGCGGCCCGCACATGATTGATCGCGGGGGCGAGGATTACCAGGAGAATTCCACACAGCGCGATCGGCAAAAAGGCCAGCGCCGCGATGCCGCTGAGGTCCCACAGGACACCGCTGATCACCGGCACGATCACCGCGCAGCTATAGCTGATGGTGAACATCGCGGCGGTGACGCGATGCACGTCGTCCGGTGGACTCAGCAGCGGCGGCAGCGCCAGCACCAGAATGAGGATTGCCGCGGCAGCAAAGCCCTGCAGCACCGCCGAAGCGACGATCCAGATGCCGGTGCCGAACACGATGCCGGCGGTCGCGATCACGCAGAGCACGCCGCACACCACATAAGGCCAGGCCTTGCGCTCGAGCCTTCCGGCCACCGCGAGCAAAATGAACGACGCCGGCAACTGCCCGGTGTTCAACGCGGTCAGCGCCGTGCTGATCCATTCGCCTTGCCCGGTGCTGCGCAGGTAATCCGGCAGGAACGCATTGGTGGCGAAATAAGTCGCGTTGATGGTGCCGAGCATGATGCCGAGCCGCCAAATCAGCGGACTGTTCCAATCCGGCCACCAGCGCCGCCGCGCCACCGCCGCGCTGAGCGGAACACGTGGCGCCGCAAACAAAACGACGAGGGCGATGATCGCGACCGGCACGCTCCAGACCGCGAAGCCCATCTGCCAACTGCCGTGAACCATCGGCAACACCAGCGGCAGCATCAGCGCCACGGGGAGGATTTCGCCGATCAACAGGCCGTTGGTGTAGACGGCGGTGGCAAAGCCAATACGATCGGGCAGCCAGGCGCGCACCGCAGTGGGCATCGTCACCTGCATGATGGCAACGCCGGCACCCATGGCGATGGTCATGGCATAGAGCCACGCCACATCCGGCAGCACGCCGCGCAACGCGCCGCCGAGCGCGGTGATGCTCAAGCCCACCACCAGCGCCGTGCGCACGCCGAGCCGCGCGATCAGCAGCGATCCCGGCACCGCGGCAAAGGCGAACAGCATCGACGGCAGTCCGGTGAGAATACCGATCTGCGTCGCGCTCAGGTTCAGGTCGTCGTGGATCAGCGGAATGACCGGCGGTACCGCCAAGATGGTCAGCCGCAACGCGTTGCCCGCCAGCCATAGCAACAAAAGCGCGCTCAGCACGCGGGCCTGCGCGGAGGCGCCGTTGGGCATTTCGTTCATTGTACCCGGCATTAATAGAGAGAAAGGCGATATTTCGGTCTTTGTGGAGCGCGGAATAACATAAAGTACAGCGGCAAGCACGGGCGGTTCGGGAATGGCAGATACGCAAGTCCCAGACGAAGCGGCGCGGATTTACGCGATCGGCGACATCCATGGCCGTCTCGATCTGCTCGACCGCGTCATCGCCGCGATCGAACGCGACGTGAAGGAGCGCGGCCCCGCGGCGCTGACGGTGACCTTGGGCGACTATGTCGATCGCGGTCCGGCTTCGTGCGGCGTGCTCGAGCGTCTTTGCGTCAATCCGTTTCCGACGCCTCATATCGCGCTCAAGGGCAATCACGAGACTTTTCTGGCGGCGTTTCTCGCCGACCCCGGCCTCGGGCCGCAGTGGCGCGACTTTGGCGGGTTGGAAACGCTGCATTCCTACGGCATTTCGGTCGAGCGTTTCATGCTGAGCAGAAATTACGATGCCGCGGCGCAGGTGCTGCAGGAGGCCTTGCCGCCGGCCCATGTCGACTTTCTCCAGTCGCTGAAGAGCTCGCACAGCCACGGCAAATATTTTCTTTGTCATGCCGGCGTGCGGCCGGGCGTGCCGCTCGACCGCCAGGACGAGCGCGATCTGCTCTGGATCCGAAACGAGTTTCTCGCCAGCGACCTGGATTTCGGCAAGATCGTCGTGCACGGCCACACCCCGGTCGAAGAGCCCGAGGTGAAGCCCAACCGCATCAATATCGATACCGGCGCTTTTGCCACCGGACGATTGACCTGCGTCGTGCTGGACGAAGACGGCCACCGCTTTCTCAAAGTCTGAACAAGATACAGTTCAACGTGTGGGGAGCTTAGCGACCTGCGCGCGCACGATGTCGACCAGCGAGTCTGTCTTCCAATCAAAGCGAATGCCTGGAATTTTGAACGCGGCGGCGGCTTCCATGTCGCCGTCGCGGTCGCCGATCAGGAAACTATGCGTCAGATCGATCGGCCAGTCGCGCGCCGCCTGTTCGAGCATGCCGGTGCCGGGCTTGCGGCAGTCGCAGTGCACGGCGAAGGCCTCGACGGAGCCGTCCGGATGATGCGGACAATGATAGAAGGCGTCAATGCGCGCGCCTTGGCCGCGCAATACCTCCTGCATGTGCGCGTGGAAGGCCTGAATGTCGGCTTCGCTATACATGCCGCGCGCGACGCCGGACTGGTTGGTGATCACGATCACGGTGAAGCCGGTCTCGTTGAGCAGCCGCACCGCGTCCGGCGCGCCGGCGACCCAGTCGAGCTGGTCGACGCGGTGGGCGTAGCCGTGATCGACGTTGAGCACGCCGTCGCGGTCGAGAAAGGCGGCCGGGCGTTTGGTCGGGTCGCTTCGCAAAATCTGAAACTCCGCGTTTCGCAGCATTATATAAGCAACAACCCGTCGCTGAGCTACGACCCCGAGCGCTCGTGCGACAGCGTCTCGCTCTCAAGGCTTTTGACCGAACTCCAACGATAACCGCTGCCGACCCAGACCAGGCCGCCGATGGCGCCGATGCCTAAGTTGGCAGCGCCATAGAGCAGCGACACGATCAAACCGTCGCTTTCGGGCAGCCCGATATAGGCAAATGCCAGGACCATCGCGCTCTCACGCACGCCCCATCCTGCGATCGACACTGGAATGGTTGCCAGCAGCACCACCGGCAAAACCACAAACAACATCTGCACCAGATCAATCGAGGCATGAACGGCGCGCGCCAAGCCCCACGTTGCGAGCACCGTCAGGACGTGCACCATAAACGCAATCGGCGTGACGCGCAGGATGGCCGCGGACCGGCACAGCTTCCAGGCCAGGCGCGAGGCGGTGGCGAGATGGCGTGTGATCCACCATCGCTCCATCAGCCACAGATTGGGAGTGCCGAGAGCGAGGAAGACCACTACTGCAAACAGCGCACCGATGCCGATGACGAGCAGTCCTGCTTGCGCGAGGGGATTTTGGACGAGTTGCAGGGTCCAGGGCAGGCAAACGGCCACCAGTGCGGCCAGCACCGCCACGCCGACGACGCGGTCGATCAGCACCGAATAGATGGCCGTCGGCCAACCCGCGCCGCCGCGCGCCAACAGCCAGATGCGTGCGGCGTCGCCGCCGACCGTCGACGGTAGCACCTGGCTGAAGAACTGGCCGATGAAGGTGAACCGCAAGGCTGTTGGGACGGTAAGACTGGCGCCGCAGACCGCGACGATCTCGCGCCAGCGCAAGGCGTTCAGCGCCACTTGAACGGACAGCGTGACCAGCACGAAGGCGATCCAGCGCAAATCGAGCGCGCCGAGCCGTTGCGCGACGCCGCCGAGATCGACCCGTCGCAAGGACACGTAAAGCAGCAGCACGGAGATCGCCGCCTTGAACAAGAATGACAGCAGGCGCCGCATTGCCGTGTGATCTCCGATGAGTGCCGTACGATAAGGGAAAATGAACGGCCGCCCGCCATGCACTAGGGCATTCTCGGCTCAAGCGAAACATGTCTTGCGCTCCGCGTGTCTTCGGCACCCGCAAGCTCGCTAAGCTTCTTGCACAACCTTTGGATTTAGTGAATTATTTTTACAACCCGATTCGCGGTAAGGTTGCCGAAGCTGCGGCGAGCAGTCATTACCCTGGAAATAAGGCTAAGAGCCGGTATGGCCGAATACAAACACCCGCACTTCCTCAAGAAATTTGATGATGCTGTATTCGACAACCTAAATCCCCCAGGAGCGACTACGCCACGCTCTGGAATCTATCGTTGTCAGGTATGTGGGCATGAGTGCGTGTCTGCGCTGGATCATCCCCTGCCGGCACAAGATCATCATGCCCATTCAGGTCTTCAGCCGATTCAATGGCGCTTGATCGTTGTTGCGGTCCACGCTTAGAAACGTCCGTCTTCCGTATTCTATTGACGTGTCAGCCGCTATGATCCGACCGGCGCGTTAGACGCGCTGGCACTTTTCCAGCAACTCCGACCGGATCAAACATTATTCACCGCCCGATCTCATCATGAAAATTCTCGTCACCGGCGGCGCCGGCTATATCGGAAGCCACGCCTGCAAAGCACTCGCGGCGGGCGGCTTCGAGCCTGTCAGCTATGACAACCTGTCGCGCGGCAACCGCTGGGCCGTGAAGTGGGGTCCGCTCGAGGTTGGCGATATCGGCGATCAGGCCCGCTTGCGCGCGGTACTCGACCAGCATCAGCCCTCTGCGGTGATGCACTTCGCGGCGTTCGCCTATGTCGGTGAGTCGGTCGAAAATCCGAATCTCTATTATCAAAACAATGTCTGCGGCAGCGCCACGTTGCTGCGCACCGTCACCGAGCATCAGCCGATCCCGGCGGTGTTCTCCTCGACCTGCGCCACATACGGCGTGCCGGATCAGGTGCCGATCCCGGAAGGCCATCCGCAGCGGCCGATCAATCCCTACGGCTTTACCAAACTTGTCGTGGAGCGAATTCTCGCCGATCTCGATCACGCCCACGGTCTGCGGTCGGTGTCGCTGCGCTATTTCAATGCCGCCGGCTGCGATCCGGACGGCGACATCGGCGAAGCGCACAATCCCGAGACACATTTGATTCCGCTGGTGCTAGTCGCGGCGCGCGACGGCACCGCGGTGACGGTCTTCGGCGACGATTACGACACGAAGGACGGCACCTGCGTGCGCGACTACATCCACGTCGCCGACCTCGCGGACGCGCATGTCCGGGCGCTGAAATATCTGTTGTCGGGCGGCAAGACCTGCGCGCTCAATCTGGCGAATGCGCACGGCTACTCGGTCATGGACGTCATCAAGACGGCCGAGCGGGTCTGCGGCAAGCCGATCAAGATCAAGATGGCGCCGCGCCGGGCAGGCGATCCGCCCGCTTTGATCGGGTCGAGCGACCGTGCGCGGGAAGTGCTGGGCTGGAAGCCGGTCCGTTCCGCGCTCGAGGTTCAGATCGCGGATGCCTGGAATTGGATGCAGAAAGCGGAGGCCAATCGGTAACCAGTTGGTAACCGAACATGGTTACCGATTGGTGAACTCAATTTCGGGGACCGGGCATGGCCAAGCAGGAAGATTTCGGCGCGACAAGCGAGAAATCATCAAAAATACTACCTTTCATTGAATCGCCGTCTATTGCCCCGGTCGCGGTAAGATCAATGCATCTGCAACAGCGCGTCCTCGTGACCGGCGGGTCCGGATTTCTGGGATCGCATTTGTGCGAGCGCTTGTTGGCCGACGGCGCCAACGTCATCTGCCTGGACAATTTTTTCACCGGCGCGCGCACCAACATCGAACATCTGCTCGACAACAAGCACTTCGAGCTGATCCGCCACGACGTGACTTTTCCGATCTATCTCGAAGTCGATCAGATCTACAATCTGGCCTGTCCGGCGTCGCCGATTCATTACCAGCATGATCCGGTGCAAACGACCAAGACTAGCGTCCACGGCGCCATCAACATGCTCGGCCTCGCCAAGCGCGTGAAGGCCAAAATCCTGCAGGCCTCGACGTCGGAAGTCTACGGCGATCCCGACCAGCATCCGCAAACCGAAGGCTATTGGGGCCACGTCAATCCGATCGGCCCGCGCTCTTGCTACGACGAAGGCAAGCGCTGCGCCGAGACGCTGTTTTTCGACTATTGGCGCCAGCACAAATTGCGCATCAAGGTCATGCGTATTTTCAATACTTACGGGCCGCGCATGCATCCAAACGATGGGCGCGTGGTGTCGAATTTCATCGTTCAGGCGTTGCAAGGCAATGACATCACGATCTACGGCGACGGCTCGCAGACCCGGTCGTTTTGCTATGTCGACGACCTGATCGAAGGCATGATGCGCTTGATGGCGACCGACGATTCCGTGACCGGGCCGATCAACATCGGCAATCCGAACGAATTCACCATCCTCGAACTCGCCGAGCAGATTATTGGGATGGTCGGCGCGAGGTCGAAGATCGTTCGGCGGCCGCTGCCGGAAAACGACCCGCGCCAGCGCCAGCCCGATATCACGCTCGCCAAGAAACATCTGTCCTGGGAGCCGCGCACCCAACTCAAGGAAGGGCTGGGCCGCACCATCGCGTATTTCGAGAAAATGCTCGCTGTCGGCAATACACGCGAACTCCTGGCCGTTAAATAGTCAGGCGTTTTTACAGCCGGAATTCGAAGGAAAAAGGCCCCGGCAGCGATGCCGGGGCCATTTTTGTGAGCCTTTGAGCCCCGGCTTTTGTCTCTGTTTCTTTATGCGGGAAATTGCTAGGTAACCCACGGAAATTCCCCGATCTTCGGGCATTCAGCGGGGCAAAGGCCACAATTGAACTATCCGTCGACCAACACCGTTCCGGCGTCCCAGAGCGGCATGGCACAAGCCGATATCACCGTCGTCGGTGGCGCCGGACACGTCGGGATTCCGCTGGTGCTCGCCTTCGCCGAAGCCGGGATGACGGTCAACATCAACGACCTCAATGAGGCGACGCTGGCCACGCTGCGATCCGGCAAACTGCCGTTCATCGAGCATGGCGCGGCGCCACTCTTGACCAAGGCGTTGGCCGACAACCGGCTGGTGTTCAGCTCATCGCCCGACGCCATCAGCCGCCGCGGCCCCGTGATTGTCACGATCGGCACGCCAGTCGATGAATTCCTCAATCCCGTGCCGGGGCCGGTGCAGCATTGCATCGACGATCTGCTGCCGCATCTGGCGGACGATCAATTGCTGGTCCTGCGGTCCACCGTCTATCCGGGAACGACCGACTGGCTGCACGACTATCTGGCGCGGCTTGGACGCAAGAACAAAATCGCGTTCTGCCCCGAGCGCGTCGTGCAGGGCTACGGCGTCAAGGAATTGCGCGAGATGCCGCAGATCATCAGCGGCACGACACCGGAAGCCGAACAAGAGGCCGTCGAACTGTTCAAGCGCATCGCGCCTGAACTCGTTGTCGTCAAGCCGCTTGAGGCCGAGTTCGCCAAGCTGTTCAACAATGCCTATCGTTACATCGAATTTGCCGCGACCAATCAGTTCTACATGATCGCAAAAACCGCCGGCGTCGATTATCAGGCGATCATGAGGGCGATGAAGCACAACTATCCGCGCGCCAAGAGTTTTCCGGGCCCCGGTTTCTCCGCCGGCCCTTGTCTGTTCAAGGATACGATGCAGCTTGCCGCTTACGCCCGCAATCAATTCGGCCTCGGCCACGCCGCGATGCAAGTGAACGAAGGCCTTGTGCTGCAACTGGTCGACGATCTGCGGCGCGCTTACGACGTTTCGAGCATGACGATCGGCCTGTTGGGCATGGCGTTCAAGGCGGAGATCGACGATACGCGCGCCTCATTGAGCTACAAGCTCAAGCGTACGCTGCAGATGCACGCACGCAACGTACTCACCACCGATCCGTTCGTGACGACCGATCCGGCGATTCTACCGCTCGATCAGGTGGTCGAGAACAGCGACATTTTGATCTTGTGCACGCCGCATTCGGCCTACAAAGACGCCGATCTCAACGGCAAGCCGGTGATCGACGTCTGGGGCTTTCTCAGGAACGCGAATGTCGTGTCCTAGCGCATGATCCCGCCGCGGCTCGATATCGTGATCCCGGTCTATAACGAGGGACGTGTCATCCTCGGGACGCTCGCGGAACTGCGCAAGCTTGTTCGCACGCCGTCGCGCATCCTCATTTGCTACGACCTGCCCGACGACGACACCTTATCCACCATCAAGGCCAACCCGGATCAGGTCGAGGGTCTGTCGATTGAATTCGTTCGCAACCCTTCGCGCGGTCCGCATGCCGCGGTGATGGCGGGCTTTGCGGCGAGCCGGGCGCCATACATCGTCATGTTTCCCGCCGACGACGAATCCAACGCCGGCATCATCGACGCGATGGTGGCGAAGGCCGATCAGGGTGCCGATGTCGTGTGTGCCAGCCGTTTCATTCCCGGAGGCTGCATGGTGGGCTGCCGCTGGCTCAAGGCCACCCTGGTCCGAACCGCGGCTTTCACGTTGTATCATCTCGCCCGCCTGCCAAGCCGCGATGCCACCAACGGCTTTCGCCTGTTTTCCCGGCGCGCCGTCGATCGTATCCAGATCGAATCCAGCCTCGGTTTCTGCTACAGCCTGGAAATGCTGGTAAAATGTCATAGGCTGGGCTGGCCGGTCGCCGATGTCCCGGCACAATGGTTTGAACGCAAAAGAGGCGCCAGCCGTTTCCATGTGCTCAAATGGGTGCCGGCCTATTTGCGTTGGTACGTGTACGCCTTCGCGACCACATTCTTGCGGCGGCCGGCGACGAGCGTCAGGCAGCGTTCGGTTGGGGTCACCGCGACATGAGAGCGCTGCAGAAACTGACGCCACGCCAGATATTGATCGTGTTGCACGATCTCGTCGCCACCGCGGCGGCGATCGTTCTGACGTTTTACATGCGGTTCGAGGACCCGCGGCTTTACGAGAAGCTCGACGGTCTGAAGATAATATTGCCGTTTTTCCTGGTGCTCGCGGCGGCGGTCTATTTCTTTTCCGGTCTGCACCGCAACAAGTGGCGGTTCACCTCGGTTCCCGATATTTACAATATATTCCGGGCTTCGACGGTGCTGGCTGTGGCGTTGCTGGCGCTCGACTATGTGCTGCTGGCGCCGAATGTCTACGGCACGTTCTTTTTCGGCAAGATCACGATCCTGCTGTACTGGTTCATGCAGCTTTTCTTTCTGGGCGGCTCTCGCGTCGCCTATCGCTACTTCCAATACGCCCGCGCGCTGCAGCGTGTGAAAATCGCCGACGCCACGCCGACGCTGATGCTTGGCCGCGCGGCCGATGCCGAAGTTCTGTTGCGCTCGATCGAGAGCGGCGCCGTCAAGAAAATATGGCCGGTCGGCATTCTGTCGCCGTCGCCGGCCGATCGCGGACAGTCGATCCGCGGCATTCCGGTGCTGGGCGATATCGAGGATCTCGAACGGGTGGTGGCCGATCTCGCCGGACGCGGCAACCGGGTGACGCGGCTGGTGCTGTCGCCGTCTGCGCTGTCGCCGGAAGCGCGGCCGGAATCGATCTTGATGCGCGCGCGTAGGCTTGGCCTGACGTTGAGCCAGTTGCCGACGTTCGATTCCGGAACGACGGCGGTGCAGCTTGCGCCGGTGGCGGTCGAGGATCTGCTGCTGCGCCCCAGCGTGCGCATCGATTATCAGCGGCTCGAAGAGTTCATTGCCGGCAAGTCGATCGTGGTCACCGGCGGCGGCGGCTCGATCGGCTCGGAAATCTGCAATCGTATTATCGCCTTCGGCGCCGCGCGGTTGCTGGTGATCGAGAACTCGGAACCCGCGCTGCACGCCGTCATCGAAACGCTGAAGGCCAGCGAAAGCGCGGCGGAGATTTCGGGACGTATTGCCGATATCCGCGACCGCCCGCGGATCATGAATCTGATCGCGCAGTTCAAGCCCGACATCGTGTTTCATGCGGCCGCGCTCAAGCACGTTCCTTTGCTTGAACTGGACTGGGACGAGGGCATCAAGACCAATGTGTTCGGCTCGATCAATGTCGCCGATGCCGCGGCGGCGGCGGGCTGCACCGCCATGGTGATGATTTCGACCGACAAGGCGATCGAACCGGTGTCGGTGCTGGGCGCGACCAAGCGGCTGGCGGAAATGTATTGCGAGGCGCTGGACGAGGAGTTCGGTCGTCACGGTCATGACGGCGGTAACGGCAAGCGGGCGATGCGGCTGATCTCGGTGCGGTTCGGCAACGTGCTGGCGTCGAACGGCTCGGTGGTGCCGAAGTTCAAGGCGCAGATCGAGGCCGGCGGTCCGGTCACCGTCACGCATCCGGACATGGTGCGTTATTTCATGACCATCCGCGAAGCCTGCGACCTGGTCGTCACCGCGGCCAGCCACGCGCTGGCGCCGGAACGGCACGATGTGTCGGTCTATGTTCTCAACATGGGCCAGCCGGTGAAGATCGTCGATCTGGCCGAGCGCATCATCCGGCTAAGCGGGCTCGAGCCCGGCCGTGACATCAAGATCACCTTCACCGGCATTCGCCCGGGCGAGCGGCTGCACGAGATCTTGTTTGCGAGCCACGAAGAAACCTCCGAAATCGGTATTCCCGGCATCGTCGCGGCCAAGCCGGCGCGGCCGACTTTGGAGTCGATCCGGGCCTGGGTCGCGACCCTGGAGCAGGGCCTGGCGCGCAACGAGCGGGCGGCGATCTACACGGTGCTGCGCGACGCGGTGCCGGAATTCCGCGGCGAAGCGGCCTGAAATCGTCAAAATTCGGCGTCCCGGCCGAGGTCACGCAGCCTCATGCCCGGCTTTGCGCGCAAATTTGCGCTCATTTCAAGTTTTCACACCTCGAAAATACCATTCAAGATACTGAAAGCATCTTGACTCAATGAGCTGGGCCGCATTCCCTAGGGCCAGGGAGAAAACAAAAATGAACGCAACAATCTTACCCGGTCCCGGGATCAAAGCCCGGCCGCCGCGCAGCAACGCCAACGGCGACCGCCACAGCATTCAGTCGGTCGACCGCGCACTGTACCTGCTGGAGACCATCGCCGAAGCCGGCGGCGAGGCGACGCTGACCGAGCTCGCGACGCGCACCGGCCTCAACATCTCGACCTGCCATCATCTGCTGGCGACGCTGATCCAGCGCGGCTTTGCCGCCAAGGTGTCGGGCCGCCGGCTCTATGCGCTGGGTTCGCGCATCATCGCCTTGTCGCATGCCTGTCTGCAGGTCGATCTGCCGCGCCGCGCGCAGCCTTATCTGGAGGCGATCAACCGCGCCACCGGCGAAACGGTGCATCTCGCCGGATTGCAGGGCGATAACGTCATGACGCTGGCGGTGCGCGAAGCGCGCCACGCCGTTCGCGTCGATACCGGCAAGATCGGTAGGCTCGAAGCGCCGCATGCCACCTCGGTCGGCAAGGCGATGATGGCTTGGCTGCCGGAAGACGAAATTCGCCGCATTCTGGCTAGCGGCTTGAAGCGCTTCACCGACAAGACTATCACCGATTTTCCAGCCTTCCTCGAATCCTTGCGGATCGTGCGCCGCACCGGCTACGCCATCGATCGCGAGGAGTATCTGCCGGGCGTGATCTGCGTCGGCGCCGCGATCCGCGATCAGGCCGGCACCGTCATCGGCGCGATCAGCGCCTCGACGCCGATGATGCGCGCGACCGAGGAACACATCGGGCTGATGCGCGATGAAATCGGAGCCGCCGCGCGCGCCTTGTCCGCTGAATTCGGCGAGCCGAGCGCGCAGCCCAAGACCGAACAGCCGCAAGCCATCGCCAACTAATTGGCCGGCTTCGAGCCTCAATTTTTCTGGAGGAAGTATGTACGCGCCTGCTGGAGTGAAGACGAACCACAATGAATTTCCGATTCCCGACAGCATGAAGGCCTGGGTGCTCGGCAATCCTGGAGAGCTGAGCTTCGGTGAAAAGCCGACGCCGGTGCCGAAAAAGGCCGAAGTGCTGGTGCGCATCGATGCGGTGGCGATCTGTGCGACCGATCTGGACAATATCTATCACGGCCCGCCGGCGCTGATCGAAGGCGGTCTGCCGTTCAACAAGAACTGGACCCCCGGTCACGAATACATGGGCACGGTGGTCGCGCTCGGGCCTGGCGTCGACGAATACAAGATCGGCACCCGCGTCAGTGTGGAAATCCACGCCGGTTGCGGCCAATGCAAGCGTTGCCGTGAGGGCATGTACACGTCCTGTCATAACTACGGTTTGAACTACGGCGACGTCGATAAGGGCCACCGCGCCAACGGTTTCACTACCGACGGCGGCTTCTGCGAATACCAGGTCAACAATATCAACACGCTGGTCGGCCTCTCGGACGAGATGTCGGACGAGGAGGGCACGCTGGTCGTGACCGCCGGCACCGCGATGTACGCGCTGACCGAACTCGGCGGACTTGTCGCGGGCGAAAGCGTCGTCGTTACCGGCCCGGGTCCGATCGGACTGATGGCCGTTGCGGTGGCGAAGGCGATGGGCGCCCAGCCGGTGATCCTCACCGGTACGCGCGACAACCGCCTCGACATCGGCAAGCGGCTCGGCGCCGATCACGTCATCAATATCCGCAAGACGCCCGATGTGATCGCGGAAGTGAAGAAACTCAACGGCGGCAAGGGCGTCGACTACGTGGTCGAGTGTTCGGCCGCGAGCAGCGCGGTCAACGACGCGGTGCGCATGGTCAACCGCGGCGGCAAAGTCTGCCTCGCGGCGTTTGCGCACGAGGAAGTGCCGGTCGATGTCGCGCATATCGTGCGCAATAACATCTATCTCTACGGCATTCGCGGCGAGGGCAAGAGCGCCACGCATCGCGCCGAGGCGTTCATGCGGCAGAAGCGTTTCGACGCCACGCTCATTCACACCCACACCTTCCCGCTCGGCGATCTGCCGGAGGCGCTGCGTTACGCCAAGGACCGCGTCGACGACGCCATCAAAGTGGTGGTGAAGGCGAAGATGAACGCCGCTGCCAAGGAAGCGGCGGAATAAAATTTCTTCTTGCCCTCTCCCCTTGCGGGAGAGGGTGCCCGAGTCATAAGCGCGTTTACGCGCGTCTTCGACGCGCTATGGCGAGGGCGGGTGAGGGGTCCGATCAAATTGAAACACTGACCCCTCACCCGGCTCGTGCTTCGCAATGCTCAGCACTCGCCCCCCTCTCCCGCAAGGGGAGAGGGAAGCAAGAAAGGTGCTTTCGATAACATGCTCATCTGCGACGAATATCTGACGCCGGGTTCGCTGGCCGACGCTTTTGCCGCGATGGCGCAGCATCGCGGCCGCTATCGCGTCGTCGCAGGCGCCACCGACACGCTGCCCTGGGCGCGGGAGGGCCGCGCCGGCGACGTCAATATTCCGGTGCTGATCGACGTCTCGAAAATTCCGGAATTGAACGAACGGCGCGTCGACGAGCGCCGCGTGCGGCTCGGCGCCGCGACGCCGATCCAGCGCTTTCTCGACGATGCGGCGCTGGCCCGCGCGTTGCCGGCGCTGCCGCGCTGCGCGGTGTGGTTCGCCGACGACCAAATCCGTGCCCAGGCGACCGTCGGCGGCAACATCGTCAATGCCTCGCCGGCGGCCGACGTCACGCCCTGTCTCGCCGCGCACGAGGCGAGCGTCGAACTGGTTTCGTTGCGCGGCAAGCGGACCATGCCGTTGCAAGACTTCATCACTGGGCCGGGCAAGACGCAGCTTGCCGAGGGCGAGCTGCTGACCGCCATCGAATGCGACGCGCTGCCGGGCTATGGCGGCAGCTTCGAAAAAGTCGGCCATCGCCGCTCGCTGGTGATTTCGCTCGCCTGTCTCGCCTTTTCGGTGCGTCTCGATGCCGATGGCCGCCTGATCGAGGATGTGCGCATCGGTCTGGCCGGGGTTTGCCCGATGCCGACCCGATTGCGGGATGTCGAAGCCTTTTTGCGCGGCAAGCCGCTCGGCCAGGAACTGCTTGAGCAGGCCGCCGACATGCCGCTCGATCTGGTGCAATCGCGCACCCGCCGCGAATACCGTCGCGATATCTTGCGCGGCTTCATGATGCGCGGCCTGATTACCGCATCGAAGCGTGCGGGCGCCGATCCTGCCGCGCTGCCGCGCGAGTTGGAGGCCGCCTATGGGTGATCTCCAGTTCAGCGCCACCGTCAATGGCCGCAAGGTGTCGCGCGCTGCCAAGCCGTACCAGCGGCTGCTCGATTTCATCCGCGACGATCTCAATCTGACGGGCAACAAAGAAGGCTGCGGCGCCGGCGAATGCGGCACCTGCTCGGTGTTTGTCGACGGCGTGCTGATGAAGTCCTGCCTGATGCCGATCGCGAAGGCGCAAGGCGCGCAGATCGACACTATCGAGTCGCTGGCCAAGACCGGCGAATTGAGCGTGCTGCAAAAGGCCTTCCACAAGGCCGGCGCCAGCCAATGCGGCTACTGCATCCCCGGCATGGTGATGGCGGCGACCGCGGCGCTGCGCATCAATTCGTTCGCCGACCGCGAGGAGATCAAGGAACGGCTTGGCGGCAATATATGCCGCTGCACCGGCTATCAGAAGATTTTCGACGCGGTGGAGCTCGCGCGCGACGTGCAGAACGGCCGCCTGCCTGCGGCGGCGCTGCTGGAGACTGAAACCGCGGACGGCGAAGTCATCGGTAAGAATGTGCGGCGCATCGAT
>JANMSZ010000462.1:0-2145 GCA_031389925.1 Hyphomicrobiales bacterium
CGATCGGCAACGCGGTGTCGCACGCTCTCGGAACCCGCATCAGGGATCTGCCGCTGACGCGCGAGCGCATCACGGCGACGCTGCTGAAGGGATAGTCGCTAAATTCGCCGCAGCGGATTAGTCAGCGCGAGGAAAAATCCGGCGGCGGTGAATGACGCAATCGTCAAAAACGCCATACGAAATGCCGCCGCAATATCCGACTGAATCGCAGCCTGCTGAATGGGCGTGAGCGCGGCGCCAACCTGTTGGGTGTGTTGGACCATCGCCGCAAAAGCCTTGGCCGCTTCGGGGCTCGTGATCGCGAGCGTTGCGAACAGCGCAGTCGCCACCAGAGCCGTTCCAAACGCCGCGCCGATCGAACGCGAAAACTGCACCGAGGCCGCGGCCTCGCCCAGCCTCGCCTGCCCCGCGACGGTCTGCACGGTGACCTGCACGACGCCCATCACCGTGCCCATGGCAGCGCCGATCACGAGCAGCAAACCGCCGAGCGCGACCATGTCCATGACCGAGGCGAAAAACGCGAGCGCCACGAAGCAAACCGTCGCCAAGGCCATGCCGACGATCGGGAAAATCGTCGTCAGCCCGGTCCTGCTGACGAGCCGGCCCACGACCAGCGAGCCAGTGCCGATGCCGATCGTCAGCGGCACCAGCAACAGACCGGTCGTCGATGGCGACGCCCCGCGCACCGCCTCCAGATAAACCGGAAGAAACGTGATCAGCGCCACCAATGCCGCCCCGTGACATGCAGCCATGGCATCCGAGCGCCAGACCGCCGGCAGCCGCAACAGGTTTAGCGGGATCAGCGGCGACGACGACCGGTTCTCGTGGCGGATCAGCCACGCCAGCGCAAACAGGCTGATCGCAAAGAGCCCGGCGCCAAGCGGCAGAGCGCCGAGTTCGGCGTGCTGGACCTGCTCCAGCGCCAGCAGCGTTGTCACGACCAGAACCACGAACAGCACGAGACCGCCCGGATCGGCCTTCCACGGTATCCGTTCCACGGCCGGGCTGCGCAGCCGCCAGGTGAGTGCGACCGCGACCAGGCCGATCGGAATATTCACGAAGAAGATCGACTGCCAACCGAAATGCTCGGTCAGATAGCCGCCGGCCACGGGGCCGAACGTGTTGGCGGACACCGCGACCGCGGCGAGATAGCCCTGATAGCGCGCGCGCTCGCGCGGCGGCACCGCCTCCCCGATCAGCGCCTGCGACGTCGTCATCAATCCGCCGCCGCCGAAACCTTGCAGCACGCGCGCCAGCGTCAGCAATTCAATGGTCGGCGCGACCGCGCAAAGCAGCGAAGCGACCAAGACGATGGCCAGCGCCGTGAACATCATGCGGCGCCGGCCGAACGCGTCGCCGAGACGGCCATAGATCGGCGCGGCAATCGTCGCCGCGATCAAATACGACACGATGATCCAGGATGCGCGCTCGACCTGCCCGGTCGCCGCCGCGATTGCCGGCAACGCCGTGGCAACGATGGTCTGATCCACCACCGCCAGAAACATCGGCAGCATGATCGAGGGGAATATGGTCAGGAAACCGGACGATTTCGGCGCGACGGGACGCAAATCTGGATCGGTCTTGCCTTGATCGGTCTCGTTCGACAAACTCGAATTCCTGCCCTGCCGGTTGCAACTAGGCCCTATCAGTGCGCCATCAGTACCGGCAAGGTCGCGCGCGCGAGAACATGCCGCGTGGCGCCGCCGAAAATCATCTGCCGCAGCCGGCTTTGGGTATAAGCGCACTTCACCACCAGGTCGCAACCGAGTTTGGCGGCGTGTTCAAGCGTGATCGCACCCACGTCTTCGGCCGATGCGCGGGCGCCGCGCATGACCGTCAGCGCCGTCGCCTTGACGCCGTTCTGGCGCAGATGCCGCGCCGCATCCTCGGCCGACGGCCCCTGCTGCTCGCCGCCTTCGACAGTCAGCACCGTGACTTGGTCGGCAAGGCGCAGCAGCGGCAAAGCGAAGGCATTGGTGTGCGCCTGCTCCGTGCTGCGGTTCCAGGAGACCAGGACGTTGCGGCCGATGGTCTTGGGCACCGCCGGCGGCACGATCAGCACCGGCCGGCCGGATTCGAACAATGCCGCTTCAAGGGGCGCGGCCCGCGGGTTCTCCGCGGCAGGTCCCGGCCGCCCGAGCACGA
>JANMSZ010000466.1:0-3219 GCA_031389925.1 Hyphomicrobiales bacterium
GGATCGGATGCACCGGAAACTCGAACGCAACGCCACCGGCCGCCGTGATGCCGGCGCGCACACGCGAAGCCAGTTCGATGTGATGGCGATTGCAGGGCGACAGATCCGAGCCGGTCTGCGCGATGCCAATGATTGGTTTGCCGGAGGTCAGTTCCTTCAAGGTCAGGCCGTAATTCAGATAGCGCTCAAGATACAGCGCCGTCATGCCCGGATTGTCGGGATTGTCGAACCAAAGCTGCGAGCGAAATTCACGCCCGCGCGGCTTCATTTGCTTCGACACGACCTTCTTGGCCATTCTTAATTCCTCCCGGCACGCTTTTTTTCTTTGCCCAAGGATGCGCCGAACGGCTTGTCCGGCGCAAGGGAGGTCAAAAAGGGAGGTCAGTACGTCGCGCGCCCACCCGAAATGTCGAAGGCCGAGCCGGTGGTGAACGAGCAATCGGCCGAGGCGCAGAACGCGACCAGCGCCGCGATCTCCTCGACGTTGACGAAGCGGGCGCGCGGTATTTTCGACAACATGTAGTCGATATGCGATTGCGTCATCTGCGCGAACATCGCGGTCTTGGCCGCCGCCGGCGTGATGCAATTGACGCCGATGTCGTAGCTCGCCAGTTCCTTGCCGAGCGATTTTGTCAGCGCGATGACACCAGCCTTCGAGGCCGAATAGGCCGGCGCGTTCGGATTGCCCTCCTTGCCGGCGACCGAGGCGATGTTGACGATGCGGCCGTAATTCTGCGCGATCATCGACGGCACTATGGCCTTGCAGCACATGAACGGGCCGTCGAGATTGATGCGCATGACGCTTTGCCAGGCGTCGATGGGATATTCCCAGGTCGTCACGTTCGGGCCGGTGATGCCGGCATTGTTGACCAGGATGTCGATGCGGCCGAGGTCTTTCAGCGTGGCGTCGCGGGCCTTTTCGATGTCGGCATATTGCGTCACATCCACGGTGACCGGGATGACGCGGCCGCGGCCTTTCAATTCCGCCGCGGTTTGCTGCGCCAGCTTCTCGTCGCGATCCCAGATGGCGATCGACGTGCCCGAATCCAAAAACCGCTCGACGATGGCGCGGCCAATGCCCTGGGCGCCGCCCGTGACCACCGCATTCCTGCCTTTGAGGTCGATCTGATTGGCCATGTGTTTCCCCAATATTGTTTGGGGCATTAGACCACAATCACCGACGATTGGTCACAGCCACAGAATTTTCTTGCGGTAGTCCAGGTCGGTCAGCAACGGCTGTGCCGGGCCCTGATGGAATACGGCGCCGCGCTCCAGCGCGAACACGCGGTCGGCCAATGCCAGCACCAGATCGAGATTGTGCTCGACGATCACGATGGAGGTGTGCCGCCGCAACTGATCGAATACCTTGAACAGTTCGAGGATCACGGTGGGCGCCAGCCCCTCGAACGGCTCGTCCAGCAGCAGCAGTTTCACATTGCCCGACATGGCGCGGGCCACCGCCACCATCTGCTGCTCGCCGCCGGACAGATAGTCGGCGGCGATATTCATCCGCTCCTTTAGGCGCGGGAAATATTGCAGGATCTGTTCTTCGCTCCAGACCACGCCATTGCTGCCGTCGGTCTTGCGCGCCAGCCGGCCAAGCGACAGGTTCTCCCGCACCGTCATCCCGGCGAACAAGCCGCGGCCCTGCGGCACATAGCCGATGCCCATTCGCGCGATATCCGGCGCCGGCAGGCCGGCGATGTTGCGGCCTTCGTATTCGATGATGCCGGAGGCCGGCGGCACCAAGCCCGCCAGCGTTTTGAGCAAGGTCGACTTGCCCGCGCCGTTACGGCCGAGCAGCGCGACGATTTCGCCGTCGCGGACGTCGAGCGAAGCATCGTTGAGAATATGGCTCTTGCCGTAGAACGTGTTGACCCCTTCGAAACGTAAGACCTGCGTGGCGCCCGCAATGGTTTCCTCGCTCCGTTTGGTCTCGACCTCGGGAACGCCGGTGCCGGTGTAGACTTCCTGCACGCGGCGGTCACTGCGCACTTCGCTGGGCGCGCCCGCCATCAGGACTTCGCCTTGGTTCATGACGGTGACGCGTTGCGAAAAGCCAAGCACGCGGTCGATGTCGTGTTCGACGATCAGCACCGGAATATTGGCGGCGATGTTCTTGACCAGGTTCGACACGCGTTCACGCTCGGCGGCGGCGAGGCCCGCGAGCGGCTCGTCCAGCAACAGCACCTGCGGCTTGGAGCCGAGCGCGATGCCGAGGTCGACCAGCCGCTGCCCGCCGTAGGACAGGTCGCCGCCTTTGATCTCTTCGATGCCTTCCAGTCCGAGAAATTTGATCAACTCAGCGGTCTCGGCATGAACTTCGGTATAGCTGTCGATGTCGCGCCAGATGTTGAAGCGCATCTTGTGCTGCGCCTGCAGCGACAGCCGCAGGTTTTCGTAGATCGACAGGCCGCGAAACAGGTTGGTGATCTGGAACGAGCGCGCGAGACCCTGATGACAGATCTGGTGCGACGGCAAACCGCCGATGTCGCGGTTATTGAGGCGGATCGTTCCGTTGTCCGGTACGTAGAGGCCGGAGACGAGGTTGAACAGCGTCGTCTTGCCGGCGCCGTTCGGGCCGATCAAAGCGTGAATTTGTCCGGCGTCGACGGCAAGGCTCGCTTCGTTCACCGCCCGGATGCCGCCGAAGTGCTTGGACACGGTGCTGACCTCGAGCACGCGGCCCTCCAGCGCTTTCGGCCGCAAGAACGCCGGCAGCGGCAGGCCTTCGTAGATCTTGCGCCGGCTCATCGCCGCGGATTCTTCCGGCAATGGCCGCCAGCGCCGCGTCAGGGTTTCCCAGATGCCGACCAGGCCGCCCGGCGAGTACATGACGAAGGCAACGAAGATCAGGCCGAAGTAGAGCAGCCAGTTCGCCGACCAGATCGAAAACAGTTCGCGGAACAGGATGAAGAACAGCGCGCCGAGCGCCGGCCCCAGGATGTGATGCATGCCGCCGATCACGACCATCGCCAGCAGCTCGCCGGCAAAGGGCACCGATACGGATTCGGCTGACACCAGATAGGTTTGGAAGCCGAGCAGCGCGCCGGCCAGCCCCGTCACAACGGCCGACAGCACGAAGACGCCGAGCTTGTAGCGCTCGACCGGGTAGCCTTGGAACGTCGCGCGCAGCTGATTTTCGCGGATCGCCACCAGCACATGACCGAACGGCGTTCGCACCACGCGCAGCAACACATACAGGACGGCCAGCGCGAT
>JANMSZ010000056.1:0-11358 GCA_031389925.1 Hyphomicrobiales bacterium
GGCGGCAACACCGGCCGTTCGATCGGTCCCGGCTGCAGATCGAGCAGCCCGGTGTTGCCGATGTAGTTGATGTCGTGCCCGGCTTCGTCGGCGCGCGGCCCGATTTGGCCGTAGCCGCTGATCGAGCAATAGATCGCTCGTGGATTGATCGCCCGCACGTCGTCGTAGCCGAGGCCGAAGCGCGCCATCACGCCGGGGCGGAACTGTTCGATCACAATATCGGCGCGCTTGAGCAGCGGCATCAGCGTCGCGCGATCGGCCTCGCTCTTGAGATCGAGCGCAAGGCACTGTTTGCCGCGGTTGAGCATCGCGAAGGGCGCGCTCTCGCCGTCGATCGCCGGCGGAAATCGCCGCATGTCCTCGCCGCCCGGCCGCTCGATCTTGATCACTTCGGCGCCGGTTTCGGCCAGCATCAGCGACGCCAGCGGCCCCGGCAGCAGCGTGGTGAAATCCAGAACCAAGAGACCGGAGAGAGGTTGCATCAGTTCACCGGAACAACAACGGCGGCAGCGTACCGCTTTTCACCATCCACATCACGCTGGTAAGCGTGAACACCGACACCAGCGTGCCGACCAGCACCGCGCCCGAGGCCTGCTCGACCCACGTGTCGTACTGCCGCGCGAACACAAAGACATTGAGCGCCGGCGGCAAAGCCGCCATCAGCACCGCGGTATAGACCCACAAGTCATCGAACGGTCCGAACAGCGACAGCAACAAGAACATCAGGACCGGATGCAGCACCAGCTTCACGACAGTCGTGAACGGCACCTCCCACGGCATCTTCTTCAGCGGTCGCAACGCCACCGTCACGCCGAGTGTGAACAGCGCGCAGGGCGCCGCGGCATTCTGCAAAAATTGCATCAGCCGTTCGAGCGCGACCGGCGGCTGAAAATGCACGGCCGCCGACAAGATACCGACCGCGGTCGCTATCACCAGCGGGTTGGTGACGATGCGCTTGACTACCTCGATCGCGGTCTTGCCGAGGCTCATCTGCTGCGGCTTCGCCAACGCCATCAGGAATGGCACCAGCGTGAACAGCAGCAGCGTGTCGAAGCAGAAGATCAGCGCCACCGGCACCGCCGCCTCCGGCCCCAGGGTCGCCAGCGCCAGGCCGGGCCCCATGTAGCCGATATTGCCGTAGCCGCCGGCCAATCCGGCGATGGTCGACTCGTCGATACGGCCGCGGCGCACCGCCATGCCGATGGCGAACGCCACAGCGAAAGCCCAGAACGTCGACAGGGTCGTTGCAAACACGAAGTCGACCTTGGCCAGTTGCTCCAGCGGGGTCTGCGCCAAAATCCGATAAAACAGCGCCGGCAGCGCCACGTAGACGATGAAGAAGTTCATCCAGGCCAGCGCGGTATCGGGGATCTGCTTGAGCTTGCCGCAAGCAAAACCGATGAAAATCAGCCCGAAAAACGGCAGTGCCAGGTTGATGACGTCGATCATTAAAGGCTCCGGCTGCGCCTAAAAAGGAGCCACTTGGCGCGGCCTTTGCATTCCTCTAAACGGCAACCAGGCCCTTTGGAAGGACTGCCATGAAGCTTCCGCGCCAGTTTTTTCAACCCCTCGCCATTGGCGCGCCGGCGCCCATGCGCGACCTGCCGGTGCGGCTGGAACGCATGATCCATTTCGTGCCTCCGCACATGGAGAAGATGCGCGCCAAGGTGCCCGAGATCGCCAAGCAGGTCGATGTCGTGCTCGGCAATTTGGAAGACGCGATCCCGGTCGAGGCCAAGGAAGCCGCGCGCGCCGGTTTCATCGAGATGGGAAAGTCGGTCGATTTCGGCCAGACCGGGCTATGGACCCGGATCAACGCACTCAACTCGCCGTGGGCGCTCGACGACATCATCGAAATTATCGGCGCGATCGGCAACAAACTCGACGTCATCATGCTGCCCAAGGTCGACGGCCCCTGGGACATTCATTATCTCGATCAGTTGCTGGCGCAACTCGAAGCGCGGCACCAAGTCAAAAAGCCGATTCTGATTCACGCCATTCTGGAAACCGCGCAAGGCGTCAACAATGTCGAGGCCATCGCCACCGCCTCGCCGCGCATGCACGGTATGAGTCTCGGCCCCGCGGATCTCGCGGCGTCGCGCGCCATGAAGACCACGCGCGTCGGCGGCGGTCATCCGGAATATAAAGTTCTCGAAGATGCCAAGGGCGATGGCCCCCGCGCCGCCTATCAGCAGGACCTCTGGCACTACACCACCGCCAAGATGGTCGATGCCTGCGCCGCCGCCGGCATCAAGCCGTTCTACGGACCGTTCGGCGATTTCTCCGACGCCGCCGCCTGCGAAGTGCAGTTTCGCAATTCGTTTTTACTCGGCTGCGTCGGCGCCTGGACGCTGCACCCGTCGCAGATCGGCATCGCCAAGAAGGTCTACGCGCCCGACCCGGCCGAGGTCGCCTTCGCCAAGAAGATCGTCGACTCAATGCCCGACGGCGCCGGCGCGGTCATGATCGACGGCAAGATGCAGGACGACGCAACCTGGAAACAGGCCAAGGTGCTGCTCGATCTCGCAAAGCTGGTCGCCGCCAAGGATCCCGATATGGGCGCGCGTTACGGGCTCTAAAGGCCTGGCATCTAGCCAAAGCCTGATTCATGGCATATCTGGTCGTGGCATGAACAAAATGAGAATGGCAAAATACACGATCGGCCAGGTGGTCAAACACCGCCTGTTCTCGTTCCGTGGCGTGATTTTCGACATCGATCCGGTGTTCGACAATACCGACGAATGGTATGAGGCGATCCCGGCCGAAGTGCGTCCGCGCAAGGACCAGCCGTTTTATCATCTGTTCGCGGAAAACGCCGACACCGAATACGTCGCCTATGTGTCCGAGCAAAATCTGCTGCCCGACACGTCCGACAAACCGGTCCGCCACCCGCAGGTCGCCGAAGTCTTCGTGCGCGACCGCAGCGGCGCCTACCGGCCGCGCAATAGTCAGTTGAACTAACCAGACAGCCGGAATTCAAAACGAAAAAGGCGCGGCCGAAGCCGCGCCTTTTTGATTTGTAATGGCCCAAACTTATTTTTTCGCGGCCGGCGGCGCTGCCGGAGCAGGCGTTGAGGACTGCTGACCTTCCAGCTTCTTGCGCGCCTCTTCGGCCTTCTTCTGCAGCTCTTCCTGCAGTTTGCGCTGCTGCTCTTCGAATGCCTTCGGATCGGTCGCCGGGCCGTCATAGGCCTTGGCGAAATCGACCAGCGGCAACGGCAGGCTGATCGGCGTGCCCTGCATGTTGATCGCCTGTACGGTGATCATCTGGCCGGTCTTGAGCTGCTTCATCATGTCGTCGGTGACCGGATAGTCCGCCATGCAGCCGACCGGGAAACAAATCTTGTAGGGCTGCTGCGCCGGCGCACCCTGATCTATGATCATGCGGGTGCCGTGCTGGATCTGCATGCCGAGCGGCACGGTGATGCGCAGAACCTTCTGGTCGCCTTCGGGCTCGAACAACTGAACGATCGCGACCGGCATGCCGTTTTCCAGGCGGCCGTCTTTGGTGACGACGCAAACCTGCTTGTTGTTGGTGTCCGGACCCTTGCCGCAAACCTTCATCCACGGCGAGTACATCAGTTGCGGCGCCTCGCCGCCGGCCTGCTGACCATTCGGCGCGGGGGCCGGTTGCTGCGCGGGCGCGGCGGGAGCCTGCTTCGGCGCCGCTTTGGGCGCCTGCTTCTGGGCGGGCGCCGGAGCCGGAGCTTGGGCCAGTACGGGGGCTGCCGTCAGCATCCCTGCCAACAAACCTGCGGCGGCCAGCGCGCGGCCCCGTGACCGGGCCGATGCGATCCGATGATCCATGCAATTAATCCTTTGTTCGAACCGCTCGCGGGCCCCCTGGACCCGGCGGTCGCCTCTTAAAGAAGGGGTCTTTCCCCGTGAAATACGGCGGGACCGTGACCCCATTCACGTCACCCTTGGGCTGCGTGATAGCCCATCTTGCTTCTGCAATAAAGCCACGAATGCGCTGAAAGTACGGGCCACGCGGCCTTTGCCAAGCCGCTTGTGTTAAATTCCGGCCAAACGGAACGAATCGCATTCGATCTTCGCGCCCACCCATTTCTAATGCTTCTAAGCTGACGCGCCTGTGCGCGTCGCGGCGCACAGTGCTGCGCGGCGGAGTCCTGACAATTGTCGCTTCGGGACTGCCGTTCCGGGTGGCGCAAGCCGCACCCGCCCGCCATGCCATTGCAATGCATGGCGAACCGGCGTGGGGACCCGATTTCAGCGCCCCGACTTACGCCAATCCGGCCGCGCGCAAAGGCGGACAATTGACGCAAGGCGTGCTCGGCACCTTCGACAGCCTCAATCCCCTCATTGTCAAAGGCCTCGCCGCCGCCAACATGCGTGGCTACATCATCGAGAGCCTGCTGGCCCGCGGCTACGACGAGCCGTTCACGCTCTACGGCCTGCTCGCCGACAGTGTCGAGACGGATGAGGCGCGGACATATGTCGTCTTCTCGATCAATCCGGCGGCGCGGTTTGCCGACGGCAGGCCGGTGACGCCCGAAGACGTCATCTTCTCCTGGGAATTGCTGCGCGACAAAGGCCGGCCGAATTACCGCTATTACTACGTCAAGGTCATCAAGGCGGAGAAGATCGGCGCGCGCGGCGTCCGTTTCGATCTTACCGGCTCCGACGATCGCGAATTGCCGCTGATCCTCGGGTTGATGCCGGTCTTGGCCAAGCACGCAGTCAAGCCGGACACCTTCGAGGACACGACGTTCGAGCCCCTGCTCGGCAGCGGACCCTACACGGTGACCGCGGTGAAGCCCGGCGAGAGCGTCACCTTCACGCGCAATCCGGACTATTGGGGCCGCGACCTGCCGATCAATCGCGGCCTGTGGAATTTCGATCAGATCAAGTTCGACTATTACCGCGACGGCAACACCTATTTCGAGGCCTTCAAGAAAGGCAATTACGACGTGCGCATGGAGACCGATCCGGCGCGCTGGCAGACCGCCTATGATTTCCCCGCGCTGCGCGATGGGCGCGTGGCCAAGGAGGAATTCACCTACGGTCTGCCGAAGGGCATGCAGGGCCTCGTGTTCAACACGCGGCGGCAGATTTTCTCCGACATCCGCGTGCGTGAGGCGATCCTGCATCTGTTTGACTTCGAATGGATCAACCGCACTTACTTTTTCAATCTCTACAAACGCACCGCCAGTTATTTCGACGGCTGCGATCTGTCGGCGCACGGCGTGCCGGCCAATGCGCTTGAGCACGAGTTGCTCAAGCCGTTTCCGGGCTCGGTGCGTGCCGACATCATGGACGGCAAATGGACGCCGCCGGTCTCCGACGGCTCGGGCGGCGATCGCGAAGGCCTACGCCGCGCCTTCGCATTGTTCGCGCAAGCCGGTTACGAACTCAAAGGCACCGAACTCATGCACCGCGCCAGCGGGCGGCCTTTCGCGTTCGAAATTCTCACCACCACGCGCGACCAGGAGCGGCTGGGGCTCGCCTTCGTGCGCAACCTCAAACGTGCCGGCATCAACGCCCAGGTGCGCAGCATCGATGCCACGCAATTCGAGCGCCGCCGCATCGGCTTCGATTTCGACATGATGGATTATCGCTGGGAGCAATCGCTGTCGCCCGGCAACGAACAATACTTCTATTGGGGCTCGGCCGCGGCCGATCAGCAAGGCAGCCGCAATTACATGGGCGTCAAATCGCCGGCGGTCGACGCCATGATCGCGGAGATGCTCAGCGCCACCACGCGCGACGGCTTCGTTGCCGCCACCCGCGCGCTCGACCGGTTGTTGTTATCGGGCTTCTTTGTGGTGCCCCTATACTTTCCACCCAAGCAATGGGTGGCGCGCTGGAAGAGAATCGAGCATCCCTCAAGCACTTCGTTGTTCGGCTACTTGCCGGAAACGTGGTGGCAAGGGGACGGCCCGTGATCTTGGGCGGCGCTCATTTCGAATCGAATGGCGAAGCGGCCGGTAGCCGCGCGACGCTCGACGAACTTTTCCGCCGCGCGGCGTTGCGCAACATCGATACCGTCGCATTGGCCGATCCGCCCAACCGCGAGAGCTTCACCGATGGCGCGCCGCGCAAGCTGACTTATGCGCAGGCCGACCGCGCGATATCGGCGACGGCCGCGCAACTGCGCCGGCTCGGCCTGCAGACCGACGCCGTGGTTGCGATGCAGCTTCCCAACACCGTGGAGGGCGTGATCGTGCTGCTCGGCGTGTTGCGCGCCGGCATGATCGCCGCGCCGCTGCCGCTGCTGTGGCGCAAGCGCGACATCGTCACCGCCCTCAAGCCGCTCGGCGCCAAGGTACTCATCACCGCGTCGCACATCGGATCCACCGCGCATGCCGAGATCGCGATGCAGGTGGCTGCCGAATTGTTTCCGGTGCGCTATGTCTGCGGCTTTGGTCGCGATCTGCCCGACGGCGTGGTGCCGCTCGACGGATTGCTAGCGGGCGGCCCGCTCGATTTCGAACCGGCACTGGTGCGCTCGGGAGACCCGGCGGCCCACGTTGCCGTTATTACCTTCGATGAAGGTGCCGATGGCATCTGCGCGGTGGCGCGCAATCAAAAAGAACTGATCGCCGGCGGCTTGGGTCCTTACCTCGAGAGCGGCGCGGCGCAGGATGGAAAGTTATTGTCGGCCATTCCGATTAGCTCGTTCGCCGGACTGTCGCTGACTTTGCTGCCATGGCTGCTCGGCGGCGGCACGCTGAATTTGCACCATGCCTTCGATCCCGAAACCTTCGCGGCGCAAGCCCGCGCGCAAGACGGCGCCACCGTCGTCTTGCCCGGTCCGGCGCTGGCTTCGCTGGCGGAAGCGGACTCGCTCGGACGCCCCGCGAGCATTGTCGCGTTGTGGCGGTCGCCGGAACGGCTCGCCACCGTGGCGGCGTGGCGCGACGATGCCATGCTGGTGGATGTCGCCAGCTTTGGCGAGGTCGGTCTGATCGCACTGCGGCGCGGCATCGACGGCTTACCGGCCGACATTCCCTTTGGCGTCGTTGGCGCCCCGCGCGGTTCGGCTGCTGCCGTCACCGTGGTGGAGACCATGCGCAGCGTCGCCGGCATGCTGGCGTTGCGCGGCCCCATGGTGCCGACCCAAGCCTTCCCGCCCGGCGCCGAGCAAGGTGTCGAGCCTCATTTCACGGCGCATGAATCCGGCTTCGTCGATACCGGTCTGGCCTGCTGCCTCAACCGGGACAGCCAGACATTGACCCTCACTGCCCCGCCCGCCGGCATGACCGGCATCGGCGGCTATCGCTTCTTTCAGGGTGCGGTCGATCTGGCGGTCGCGAGCGTCGATCCTAGCGCCACCATCGTCGCCTTGCCCGATGCCGCTCTGGGCCAGCGGCTGGCCGGCAACGCCAAAGACCGCAACGAGATCATCGCGGCCCTGCAATCGCGCGGGCTCAATCCGCTGATCGCCGGCGCTTTCCGCCCGCGCGTGGCACACGCCGCCTGACAAAAAGCCGCGTAATCTTCCATTGTCGTTGACGAGGTATTAAGAGCCGCCCGCTACGGTTGCCGCTGTATTGCGCATGATCCCGAAAAGTGGATCCCGGTTTTCGGACAAGATCAGGCGCGCGTAATTGTAACCAGCGTGCGTACCCCATGTCGCTTCAAGGTCCGATGATCGTCGTCGCCGAGCATCCGGCGGCCGACCTCGTAGCAGCGCTCGCTGCCGCCGGCGCCTTCCCCATCATCGAAGCCAATTGGACCGACGCGCCGACCGCCTTCGTCTCGGTCAAGCCGTCGGCCGTGGTCATCGCCGAACCGGGCGCGCCGACTAGCGAATCCTCGTCCCGCATGCTGTGCCTGCAGATTGCGACCGCGAAGGGCCCGATCGTGCCGACGATGGCCTTCACCGACAGCGGCCACGACCCCGCCCTTCCGATCGCGCTGCCCGCCGATGCCTCGCTGCCGGTGTCGCATGCGATCGCGCGGCTGCAATCGGCGATGCGGGTGCGCGCGTTGCACGCGACCGTTCTTCGCCGCATCGAACTCGCCGCGACGCAAGGCGGCACGCCGGCTGAGCTTCCATCTAGCGACGCGTTGGATGACGCGACCGTGCTGATCGCCGGTCGCGGCCCGCATTATGCGGCGCTCAGCGCCGCGATGGGCGAACGGGTCAAGATGGTCGGCGCACTCACCGTCGAGGGCGCGGCAAGATTGCTCAAGACGCAAGACATTGACGGCATCGTGATCGGTGACGGATTTCCGCCACGGACAGTCGAGGCGTTCCTCACGCTGCTGGCGAACGAACCGCGGCTACGCGACATCCCGGTCGCCGTCATCGGGGCCGCGCCGGATTTCTCCGACAGCCTCACCCATATCGTATGCATCGAAGAGCCCGCCCGTCTGGTCGCGCGCATGGTGCCGCTGGTGCGCATGCGCGCCTTCGAGGCGCGGCTGGCGCGCATGCTGACGTCGCTCGATGCCGAGGGCACAATCGATCCGGAAACTGGCCTGATGACTCGCGACGCGTTCTGGCGCGAACTCACCAAAGCGGTGGCCGACGCCGCCGACCGCAGCATGTCGCTGTCGATCGCGCGCTATTCGTTCGACGGCGCCATTAGCGAGCGCGCCGCGCTCGATGGCGCCCGCCGGCTGACGCGCCTCACCCGTACCGTCGATTTTGCCTGCCGCGACGACGACGCCTCGATCCTGGTCGCCTTCACCCAGACCAATCTGCGCGAGGCGCACGGCGTCGCCCGGCGCATTGCCGCCGAACTCAAGAATGCGATGACGGCAAAAGAAGCTCTCACCGCCAATGTCACTCTGGCCACGCTCAAGGCCGGCGACACGCTCGACAGCCTGATGCAGCGCGTGTTGGGCAGCCGCATGGTTGCCGCCGAGTAGTGCGACTACGGCCCACCCATTGTTGTTTACGGAGGATTTCCGTGGCCGGACTCCTGCGTGTCGTCTTCATAAGTATGGTGGTTTTTGCTGCTTCGAGCCTCCATGCTCAAACCGGCAACGAACCATACGCCGTAAACTTTTTTCTCAATGAGCCGCCCGCGATCAGCCCGAGCGTGTTGCCGCCCGCGGCACAGAACGTAATTGTTGCTAAAGTGCGTGTTCGCACCGTCTATTACCGCGGTGGCCGCCATCCAGGGGACGATCCGCAGCCGCTTCCCAGCACTATCCTGGGTGCGCAGGTCGACATCATTGAGGCCTTGCGCGGCACGGCGACGCCGGGCGCAGAAGCAGTCGTAAATTTTGGCCAGCGTGGGTCGACGCAGAAATTCAAATACCCTCACACACCTTCGATGCGAACCCGCGACTATTTCATAATGTTCTACCGCGAAGCGGATGGAGGGTTTCGTCTCCTGGGATTTCCCATAGGTCAAGAAGAGTACGAAAAATGGGATAGCGAGCTGTGGGCCTATGAACGCGAGCGGGGAAAACCCGGTCATCAAGACAAATAAACTTTGCTCCAGCGGCGCGGTTGCCGCCGAGTGACAGGATCATTAGGTTAGCCTCAACAGGGAGCTAGCCACATGTCCGCCAATCAGCCTGTCCGCATCGACGTCGTCTCCGACGTGGTCTGCCCGTGGTGCTTCATCGGCAAGCACCGCCTTGAAGCCGCCCTCAAGCTCAAGCCCGACATCGCGGTCGAGGTGCACTACCGGCCCTATTTCCTCAACGACTGGATTCCGCGCGAGGGCATTTCGCGCGAGCAATATTTGACGACAAAATTCGGGTCGGTCGAGCGCTACAAGGGCATCGCCCAGCGCGTCGGCGCCGCCGCCGCGGCCGAAGGCCTGGTCTATGACGCCAGCAAGATGAAGCGGCAGCCCAACACGATCGACTGTCACCGGCTGATTCATTGGGCAGACGCTATCGGCAAGGCGCCGGAGATGAAGCAGAAGCTGATGGACCTGTATTTCACGGACGGTGCCGACCTCACACTGCGCGATACGCTGGTGCAGGCCGCCGCCGATGTCGGGCTCAACGCCGACACCGTGCGCGCCGATCTCGCGACCGATAAGGACGAGGACGTGATCGAGCAGCAATCCCAGGAAGCCAAGCAGGCCGGCATCGAGGGCGTGCCCTGCTTCATCTTCGGCGGCAAATTCGCGGTGTCGGGCGCGCAGGCGCCGGAAACTCTCGCCGAAGCCATCGAGCGTATCGCCACCGGCAAGGCCGTCGCCGCGGAATAGTATTATGAAGATCACCGCGGCAGTGGCGCGCGAGCGCTTCGGCGCTTTTTCGATCGAGCCGGTCGATCTCGATACGCCGCGTGACGACGAATTGCTGGTCGAGGTCGTGGCGTCCGGCATTTGCCAGACCGACCTCCACGGCCGCGACGGCTACTACAACACGCCGCTGCCCGCCGTGTTCGGCCATGAAGGCGCCGGCGTGGTGCGCGCGGTCGGCCACGGTGTCACCGAATTCAAGCCCGGCGACCATGTGGTGATGGCCTATCCCTGGTGCGGCGAATGCCCGAACTGCCGCACGCACCGCCAAAGCTACTGCCTGAGCGTGCAGGAAATGAAAATGGCCGGCACGCGCGCCGACGGCTCGACGATCCATACGCAGAACGGCAAGCCGGTCTACGGCTCGTTCTTCCAGCAATCGTCATTCGGCAACTTCACGCTGGCCAACGAACGCTTCGCGGTGAAAGTGCGCAACGACGCGCCGCTGGATCTGGTCTGCACGCTCGCCTGCGGCGGCCAGACCGGCGCGGGCGCGGTGCTCAATGTCGCCAAGCCCCGGCCGGGCGACAGTATCGCCGTGTTCGGCGTCGGCGGCGTCGGGCTCGCCGCTTTAATGGCTGCCAAGATAGCCGGTTGTGATCCCATCATTGCCGTCGATGTCCACGAGAACCGGCTGGCGCTGGCGCGCGAACTCGGCGCCACGCACACGGTCAATCACAGCGGCCGTAACGACGTCGTCGCCGAAATCCGCAAAATCACCGGCGGCGGCGTGCGCTTCACGATCGAGACTTCCGCTCTTGCCTTAGTGTTCCGCGAGGCGATCGAGTCGTTGATGTTTGCCGGCACCTGTATTTTGCTCGGCAGCGCGCGCAACGGCACCGAGGTGTCGTTCGACATGCCGTTCCTGCAGCAGGGCCGCACCGTGCGCGGCGTCATTCAGGGCGACAGCGTGCCCAAGGAGTTCATCCCGCAACTCGCCGACTACGTTGTTGCCGGAAGATTCCCGGTCGAGCGGCTGATCACGTTCTACGATCTCGGCGATATCAATCGCGCCGCCAATGACGCCGCTAAAGGTACGACCATCAAGCCGGTGCTGCGGATGCCGCATTAGTTTTTCTTCACCTCCCCCTGGAGGGGGGAGGGTAAAGATCATGCCGCCTTCGCTCGCTCCGCGATGCCGGCGAGCGTGCGCAAGATAACCATGGTGCCCTTGAGG
>JANMSZ010000495.1:0-6411 GCA_031389925.1 Hyphomicrobiales bacterium
ACGCCCAGTTCGGAGAACTCGACCGCACCTTTGGCGCCGCCCGGCGCGCCCGAGACGACGCGGTCGAGTGCGGGTTCGCCGCGAATCGCGAAGCTGCGACTGAAGAGATGGCCGACCTGCGGCGTGTCTTCCTGCGTCGGCGGATTCACCGCCACCCACATCTGACCGCCGAACATACGCGGATACATATCGGTAAATCTGAACAAAGAACCCGCGTCGTCGGTCTCGAAATAGACGACCTGCTGATTGTCGCGCGCGCGCACGCGCAAGTCGCCGATCAGCGGCGTGTCGCGGCCGATCTTTGATGCCAACACAAACGAACGGATACGGCCGCTGCGGCGCGTCAGCCTCAGGTCGAGGCCGCGCAGCGTTTCGCCGTGGTGGCCCGCGACGGTTCCGAGCTTGATGTCGAGATCGAGATCGATCTGCTTCTGCTTGTTCTTGTCGGGCCCGCCGGCGAGCGAGGCCTTGATGAATTGGCGGCCGTCATAGACATCGCCGCGCATCGTCACGCGCAGCACATTGTTGTCGTTGTTGCGGTCGGCCTTGAGCGACGTCTTATCGCCATCCGACAGGCTGAACACTGGGAAGTTCGCCGACACCAGATCGCCGTTGTTGTCGATTTCGACCGAGCCCCTGACTGCGGCGCCCGAACCGTCAATGCTCAATTCGTCGATCTTGGTGGATTTGGCGGTCTTGGTCAGTGTGTAGGTCGCGCGCGCCGGCTTGCCTGCGGCCTTCAGCCATCCCGGCAGCAGATTGTCGATCTTCACCGGCGTGAGATCGGCTTCCACGTTCATCCGTTCTTCGGTCGCATTGTCGCCGACGCGGCCCACGACCTTGACCGGGATGACGCCAACCACCGCGCTGCCCAGATCCATGCCGATCCTGCGGCGCGCCGCCTCATCGATATTGGCCTGCATGCGTAGTTCGGCGTCGAGGTCGCCCTTCTGCTTGCGCAGATCGATGGTGGCCGGCGTGCCGTTGATCTTGACGTCGCCTTTGACCTGATAGCCGTCGGGGCCGGCGGTCACGCGCAACGTTGACGCCTCGAGTTTCTGGCCAAGCAGCATTTTGTCGGCGGCGAAGTTGGTCAGATCCGCGGTCATGGAAAAGGTCACGGCGCCCTTGGGAATGTTCTTTTGCAACGGCACGTTGACCGTGACCTGCGCGGCGATGGTGCCGCGGCTCGACGCCGGATCGAGCGTGATGCCGACTTTGTCGCGCAGTCCGTCGGTCGCGAGCAAAGCCGCGGCCGCGGCCATGGTGCCGTCGATACGGAAGGTCGCGCGCGCCGGCGCGGGCTTAGGATGAGTATCGGGCACCTCGAATATGCCGCTCGCGACGTTGAGTTTGCGGCCGCCGGCTTCGACAGTGCCGCGGCCGAGATTGACGGTCGCGCTGCGGCCGGTGACGCGGATGGTCAGATCGGCATCGCGGATCAGCGGCAAATTGTCGATCGGCCGCACGCTGGTGCCGCTGGTTTCGATATCGATCGAAAGGCCATCCTCGGCAGTCGGCGGCCCACCGTTCTTGAAGTTTTGCACCGGCGAATTGCCGGCTACCACGACGCGCTCGACGGTACCGCCGGAAATATGATCCTCGACCCAGGACCGCACATCCGCCGCCACGAATACCGGCCACACCCGCTTCAACACCGACGTCGGCATGCGGGTGCCGGCGACGCCGAACGCCAGATGCGGCGCTCCCGAATAATCCAGACTGCCCGAGACCGCGATGCCGATATTGCGCAGCGGCCGCGTGTCGATACGGCTGAAGTCGCCCTGGTCCAGGTCGATGCGCTTGCGCACGGGATCGATGCGCGCGCGCACCGCCATGCGGTTGAGCGCGGTGCCCTCCTCCTCGCCCGGTCCTCCGGAACCGAGAATGATCGGGTCGATCACCGGATCGCCGCGCGTCACGTTCAGCAGCCAGGCCGTCTGATCGGCGGCGGGCGCTTGCACCGTGGCCTGCATGGTGAATTGGTTGCCGCCGGACTTGATCTGGAACGGAACGACCAAGGTGCGCCGCGCCGCGTCCCAATTGAATCGGAAGTCGGCATGATCGATGGCGACGCGAACGTTCGCGTTTTCATGATCGATGATCGTGCCGGCGTCCGCCAGCAATTGACCCTGGATCACTTGCGGTGTGCCGTCGGGTAAAATCTCGGCGCGGAAACTGGCCGACAGCGGCAAGTCGGCGTCGATAGCGGTTTCATTCATCCGAAGCGCGAGCAGGATATCGCGCGCCGCCAGGTTGCGGGCTTCGACGCCGATCGCGCGGACGCCGTCGGCGAGCGGACGCATCGCCGCGCTGAGCAGCCAAGGCCGCGCCGGGTTGTCGGACTCGAGCCGGAAGATCACGCCGCCTTGGGCCGGCCGAGTCAGGCTGGCGTTGATGCGGTCGAACTTCCACTGTTTGCCGTTGCGCCGGTCGTCGACGACCAGGTTGCCGTTCTTCAGGCCGAGCTCGCGCAGTTCGTTGCCGTCGAAGCCGGTCGGGCCGGCGCCGTCGATCCAGGACATCAGGCCGGCAGCATCCTGAAGTTCGGAGCGCCACGACGATTGCGGCGCCGCGCCGGGCGCCTGCGCCGGAGGCGCCGGAGCGAGCGCGGGCGACGCCGTCGCCAGCGGCCGGTTGTCGGCGCCAGCAAAGACCGTGACGCGGCCGTCGGTCTCGATACGCACCGCCATTTCGGCGCCGACCAGATTGAGGCTCTGCGCCCGCATATGGCCGCTGAGCAAACTCCAGCCGGAAATTCCCACTTCCGCCTTGGGCGCGCTCGCCACGATCGTGCCGTCGGCATCTCGCACGA
Source organism: Hyphomicrobiales bacterium (assembly GCA_031389925.1). Lineage (GTDB taxonomy): Bacteria > Pseudomonadota > Alphaproteobacteria > Rhizobiales > Xanthobacteraceae > Pseudolabrys. The sequence continues at coordinate 2,816 of JANMSZ010000495.1, forward strand.
CGATATCGCGCAGGCGCAACGAGGTGCGTCCCTTCTCGTCGCGCTCGATCTGGGTGCCGCCGACGACAACAGTGTGTTTGTCGCTGAAGTTCTCCTCGATCGCCGCCTTGAGCCAAGGCGTCGCCATCTCGAGTTCGATCGGACCGCTCGATAGCCGGTACCACAGCGCGAGACTTCCGACGGTCGCCACGGCGAGCACGAGCGTGGTGCTCCAGAACAACCGGCGCAGATAACGATGGCGCAGAAAGCGGCCGGCGCCGCGGCGCATCGCGCCCCAACGCTTCCGCCGCGGGCCCCGCGCGGCATGACGATGCAGCGCGTGATCCCAAGCCGGCGCAAGGTGAGCTTGATGGCTGTGGTCTTTCCCCGTCATGCCGCTAGAATTTTGTCCCTCGAATTTAACCTGCGCATGCGTCGCGCACCGCACGCTTAGGGCGCCGATTCGCACAAGTGTCCGGCACGGCTCTTGGCCGATTGCTGGGCCAATTCGCTGGCCAATTGACGGGCCCATATCGATGGGGCCGGTTGCGCCCACCCGACGCAAATGGCATTGCCGACATTGACCGGTCGAAAACGACGAAAGGAAGGCATATGGCGCGCGAATTGCCCCGAGAATTGGCGGTAGGGGACAAGGCTCCGCCCTTCACCTTGGTCCGCGATGGCGGGACACGCGTTTCGTTGAAGGATTTCAAAGGCCGCAAACTGGTCCTTTATTTCTATCCGAAGGCCGACACGCCCGGCTGCACCAAGGAATCTATCGCGTTCTCGGCCCTGCGCGCGGCCTTTGCCAAGGCCGACACCGACATTCTGGGCGTTTCCGCCGATCCGGTCGCGAAACAGGACAAATTCAAAACCAAGCACAAGCTCACGGTCGCGCTCGCGTCCGATGAATCGAAGGAGATGCTGCAAGCCTATGGCGCATGGGGCGAGAAATCGATGTACGGCCTTAAATTCATTGGCGTCATCCGCAAAACCTTTCTGATCGGGGTAGACGGGCGCATCGCGGCAATATGGCCCAAAGTCCGTGTGCCGGGCCACGCCGAAGCGGTGCTCGAGGCCGCCCGCGCCCTGTAATCCCCTGCTTTTACAGCAGAATTCTACAGCGCTCGGGCCGGAATTTCCGGTTTTTTAACCATATCGGTTTGATATCGGCGCGGCTGGTCCGCGCGCCCGGGCCTCGCCGGCGCGGAGCGTTCATGTCGAATTCCCATCATTCTCCCTACGAATATACCGGGCGCCCTGCCCCAGCCGCCGCCCGCGCGCAGTCTGCGGCCACAGTGTCGCAACATCTGCATCGCGCCCGCGGCAGCGACTACACGCTGGTGCATGGCGGACGCCAGGTCCGCATCGGCCCGGTCGCGTTCTGGATCGTAGTCGGCACCTTGGTCGTCATGGGCGTGTGGTCGATCGCCACCGGCACTTATTTCGCCTTCAGCAACGACGTACTGACGCGGCTGGTCGGCCGCCAGGCCGAGATGCAGTTCGCCTACGAAGACCGGATCGCGGAACTGCGCGGCCAGGTCGACCGCATCACCAGCCGGCAACTGCTCGACCAGGAACAGTTCGAGCAAAAACTAAGTTCGCTGATCCAGCGCCAAACCACGCTGGAGGCGCGCACGTTGGCGCTCGCCGCCGATCCCGCGGCCACCGGCTCAATCAAGCCCGCGCGCATCGCGCCGCCCGAGCCGCCGAAGCCGATCAAGGCGCGGCCGATCAGCGACACCATCATCTTCACCACCCCGCCCGACCGCGAAGCGCGCCTGCAATCGCGCGAACTGCCGGGCACCGCGACCCGCACCGCCGAACGCGGCAATGCCGGCGGCCTCGACGGCGTTCTCACCCGCGTCGCCTTCTCGCTCGACAAGGTCGAGCGCAAGCAGACAGCGACCCTCACCGACATGGAAGAGCAGATCGACACCAAGGCGCGGCGCATCCGCAGCGTGCTCTCCGATCTCGGCGTCGAAGTCGGCCCGGCGCCGAAGGGCGGCGTCGGCGGACCTTACGTGCCGCTCAGGGCGCCGACGTCGGGCGCCGGCGCCTTCGAGCGCCAGCTCTACCGCATCAACGTCGCGCGCGCGCAGGTCAACCAATATACGTACACATTGGTCAGCGTTCCCGTGCGCAAGCCGATCTTCGGCGAAATCGACATGAGTTCGCCGTTCGGCATGCGCATGGACCCGTTCATGAAAGGCCCGGCGATCCACAGCGGCATCGACATGCGCGGCGATACCGGCGATCCGGTACGCGCCACGGCCAACGGCGCCGTCGTCACCGCCGGCTGGAACGGCGGTTACGGCAACATGGTCGAGATCGATCACGGCAACGGCTTTTCGACCCGCTACGGCCATATGTCGAAGATCGAGGTGAAGGTCGGCCAACGCGTGCGCATCGGCGAAACCATCGGCCGCATCGGCTCGACCGGCCGTTCGACCGGCCCGCATCTGCATTATGAGACGCGCATCGACGGCGATGCGGTCGACCCGCAGAAATTCCTGCGCGCGGGCTTGCGGCTCGGCAACGGCTAACGGCCGCGCCGTCCACCCCTCGCCGTCACATGCGGGCCCGGTTCTTCTTGCGCGCGCGGCGCTCCAGCATGTTGAGGCTTTCCACCAGCGCCGAGAACGCCATCGCCGCGTAGATGTAGCCCTTCGGCACCTTAGCGCCGAATCCTTCGGCGACCAGCGTCATGCCGATCATCATCAGGAACCCCAGCGCCAGCATGACGATGGTCGGATTGGCGTTGATGAAGTTTGCGAGCGGCGTCGCCGCCATCAACATCGTGAGCACGGCAACGACGACGGCAATAACCATGATCGGCATGTCGTCGGTCATGCCCACCGCGGTGATGATGCTGTCGATGGAAAACACCAGGTCGAGCACGACGATCTGACCCATCGCCGCGGCGAAGCCGAGGCTGACGTCCTTGCGATCGAAGAGATCCGGCCCCGGATCGGGGTCGACCCGGTGATGGACTTCCTTGGTGGCCTTCCACATCAAGAACAGACCGCCGGCAATCAATATCAAATCGCGCCACGAGAAGCCGTGGCCGAAAAGCGAGAAGAGAGGCGTCGTCAGCGTGACGATGAAGGCAATCGAGGCCAGAAGGCCCAGCCGCAGGATCAGCGCCAGTCCGATGCCGACGCGGCGCCCGAGGTCACGCTGATGCTCGGGCATTCGATTGGTCAGGATGGCAATGAAGATCAGATTGTCTATGCCGAGCACGACCTCCATTGCGATCAGGGTCAAAAGCGCAGCCCAGGCGGCGGGATCGGCTGCAAGGCTCAGCAGAGTATCCATCGCAGCTTGCATTTCTCTGATCCACCTACGCAGTACTTAGATTGGTACCGAAATAACGTCTTATGACAAGTGAATTGGCGGATAGAAAGCCCACGCCGCAGTAGAAGCGCGGTCCGCGGCCGCCCGTACTCATCGTCGGCATGCTCGCGAGCAAGGGACGTTGCATCAGGCCCGAGATTAAGTCCAACCGAAAGGATACCCTGAACGTGATAGGTATTGGCTATCGCGTTATGGAGCCTCTCAATGCCAACGTTGCGCCAGCTGGAATATCTCATTGCCGTGGCTGACCTTCAGAATTT
>JANMSZ010000516.1:0-4096 GCA_031389925.1 Hyphomicrobiales bacterium
GTGGCCCATCTGCGCCACCATGATCTCGTAGATGAACAGGCCGATGACGATCGACGGCGCGCTCAGCAGAATGTCGTTGATGAAGCGCACCACGGACGACAGTTTGTCGTAGCGGCCGTACTCGGCCATGTAGGTGCCGGCCAGAATGCCGAGCGGCGTGCCGACCGCCACCGCGAGAGTCGTCATGACCAGGCTGCCGACGATCGGGTTGAGCAACCCGCCGGCCGAGCCCGGCGGCGGCGTCATTTCGGTGAACACCGCCAGCGACAGGCCGCCGAAGCCGTTCCACAACAGAACGGCGAGAACCAGCACCAGCCAGGTGAGGCCGAACGCGGTCGCGGCGAAGGCCAGCCCCATAGTGATGACATTCTTGCGGCGGCGTTTGGCGTAAAGCGGAGAAGAGGCGCCCGATAGCATCGCCATGGTCAGACCCCCACCCGCGCGTTAAGACGCATCAGCATCAAGCGCGCGAAGGCGAGCACGATGAACGTGATGACGAACAGGATGAGGCCGAGCAGGACCAGCGACGACGTATAGATATCGCCGACGGCTTCGGTGAATTCATTGGCGATGGTCGCCGAGATGGTGGTGCCGGGCGCCATGATCGAACCGGAGATGCGGTGCGCGTTGCCGATCACGAAGGTCACCGCCATGGTCTCGCCCAGCGCACGCCCGAGGCCGAGCATGACGCCGCCGATGACGCCGACGCGGGTGAACGGCAGCACCACGTAGCGCGCCACCTCCCAGGTCGTGCAGCCCAGACCGTAGGCCGCTTCCTTCAAGACCGGCGGCACGGCTTCGAACACGTCGCGCGAGATCGAGGTGATGAAGGGCAGCACCATGATCGCCAGAATGAGGCCGGCGGTCAGGATGCCGATGCCGTAGGGCGGGCCGGCGAACAGATTGTTCAGGATCGGGATCGGGCCGAACAGGTCGATCAGGAACGGCTGCACATATTGCTGCAGGAACGGCGCAAACACGAACAGGCCCCAGATGCCGTAGATGATGCTGGGAATGCCGGCGAGCAGCTCGATGGCAATGCCGACCGGCCGGCGCAGCCACATCGGGCACAGTTCCGTCAGGAACAAAGCAATGAACAGGCCGACCGGCACGGCGATCAGCATGGCGATGACCGACGTCATGATGGTGCCGTAGATCGGCGCGATGGCGCCGAATTTCTCGGTCACCGGGTTCCAGGATTCCTCGTACAGGAAGCTGAACCCGAAGGCACGCATGGCCGGCCACGAGCCGTACACCAGCGAAAAGATGATGCCGCTGAGAATGATCAAAACCGAAATGGCGGCGGCGCGCGTGATGTGCCGAAATGCCGTATCGCCCAATCGCAGACGCCGGAGGACCTTGGCCCTGTCGACTTGTTCGGTGGCCGTCATGGCCCCGCCCTGAAACGCAATATCAACCACAGGTGGTCTCCCAGGGGACTGCATACGACTCTCCATTGGGTCTTGCCGTTCAGGAGAGCCACTCAAGCGGCGTTGCAGCCGCAAAACAAGCCACCACGTCGATGGCGGTGGACAAGGAAAGGGCGCCTTGGAACGGCGCCCTTTCCCTGCAGTTGTCGTACTAGTTGGTCAGCAGCGGCTTGCCGCTCGCGTCCTTGACTTCTTTCGTCCAGTACTTCTGGACGTCAGAGACGACCTTGTCCGGCATCGGAACGTAGTGCAGTTCGTCAGCCATCTTGGCGCCCTTCTTGTAGGCCCAGGCGAAGAACTTCAGCGCCTCGCCCGTGGAAGCGGTGTCGGACGGCTGCTTGTAGAGCAGGATCCAAGTTGCCGCCGTCATCGGCCAGGAGTTTGCGCCGGGCTGGTTGGCCAGGATCACGCCGAAGCCGGGCACCGAATTCCAGTCGGCATTGGCCGCCGCTGCCTGGAAGGCTTCCGAGGTCGGCGACACCGTCTTGCCGTCCTTGTTGATCATCTTGGTGTGGGTCAACTTGTTCTGCAGGGCGTAGGCATACTCGACGTAGCCGATCGCACCTTTGGTGTTGCCAACGTTGTTGGCGACGCCTTCGTTGCCCTTGGCGCCGATGCCGGACGGCCACTGCACCGAGGTGTTGACGCCGACCTTCGACTTCCAATCCGGGCTCACTTCCGCGAGGTAGTAAGCGAAGTTGTAGGTGGTGCCCGATCCGTCCGAACGATGCACGATGGCAATCGCCTGGTCCGGCAACTTGGCGCTCGGGTTGAGCTTCTGGATCGCGGCGTCGTTCCACTTCTTGATGTCGCCGAGGAAAATCTTGGCCAGCGTCGGACCGTCGATGGTCAGATCGCCCGGCTTGATGCCTTCGAGGTTCACGACCGGCACGATGCCGCCCATGACCATCGGGAATTGCGCGAGGCCGCTGTCGTTGAGGTCCTTGCCGGTCAGCGGCGCATCGGTAGCGCCGAAGGTGACGGTCTTGGCCTTGATCTGCTTGATGCCGCCGCCGGAACCGATCGACTGATAGTTCAGCCCGTTACCGGTTTCCTTTTTGTAGGCGTCGGCCCACTTGGCGTAGATCGGATAGGGGAACGTGGCGCCGGCACCGGAGATGTCGGCGGCGTTGGCTGGTACAAAAGCGGCGGCGGCGATCATGCCGGCGGCGGCCAATGCGGTCCAATGTTTCAAGGGAACTCTCCATGTTTGCGGGCCTTCGGCGATCCTCAGACCCTTGCCTCACGGCCTGACCTAAGTGCCGCACGTCACCGTTCTATGAAGCTTCGATGACAGTCGCATGACAGCGCAAACGATTGATTTTTAAGGTGATTCTCCGGCCGGCGCAGAATTGGCGGTGCGCAACGGCAGGTGCATGATGAAGTTGGCGCCCTGCCCCAGCACGCTCTCGATCGAGAGCCTGCCGCCGTGCCGATTGAGCACGTGTTTGACCAGCGCCAGCCCCAATCCGGTGCCGCCCTGGGCGCGGCTGTCGGCGACGTCGACCCGGTAGAAGCGCTCGGTCAGGCGCGGCAAATGTTCCGGCGCGATGCCGGGGCCGTAGTCGCGTACCGCGATGCGCGCCTCCGGCGTGCCGGCGCGGGTCTGGGCGCGGGACAGCGTGATGTCGACGCGCTTGCCGGCCTCGCCGTATTTCAGCGCGTTCTCGACGAGATTTTCCAGCGCGCGGATCAACTCGTCGCGGTCGCCGAGCACGACGAGCGCATTCTGCGGCGTATCGAGCTTGAGGGCGACGTCACGGTCGCGCGCCAGCGTCTGCAGACCGTCGGCAACCTGGCGCACGATCGGCGCCAGGTCGACCGGCGTGTTCGGCTGCAGATGCGCGTTGAGTTCGATGCGCGACAGCGACAGCAGATCGTCGATCAACCGCGCCATACGGGTCGCCTGGCCCTGCATGATGGCGAGAAATTTCTCGCGCGCGACGGAATCGTTCTTGGCTGGACCCTGCAAGGTTTCGATGAAGCCGAGCAGCGCCGCCAGCGGTGTGCGCAGTTCATGGCTGGCATTGGCGACGAAGTCGGCGCGCATTTCCTCGACGCGACGCAGCGGCGACAGATCGTTGAACGTCATCAGCAGAATGTCGGCGCGCCAATCGGCGACCGTCGCGAGCTTCACCGGAACCACGAAGGCCTCGAACCAGCGATCGAGCGGCACGCGCTCGAAGAATTCGACCCGCTGCGGCTCGCGGCTTTTGTTGGCGCGGCGGACCGCATCGACCAGTTCCGGCATGCGCAGGCTGATCAGAGCCGGCTCGCCTTGGCGCAGGGCCGGCGCGAGCGCGCGGGCGGCGGCGTTGAAGGCGATCACGGTGCCGTCGGAATCGAGCACGATCGCTGGGCTCGGCAACCCGCCGATCAATGATTCAATGAGACGCGCCTGCGGATGCTCATCGCGAAAGCTGGCTTGGGGCGTGCCGCGCTGGTGGTTCGCAGCACTACCTTGACCGGCCAAAGCCTGCCAGGCGCCGCGCAGCCGGCTTGGCCAATCCTTGTCCTGATCGTCCCCTACCGCCATCCGTCAACCGGCATCGGTTTTTCTCGCCTCGATCTCGGTGCGGATCGGCGCGGTCACCGTCGTCACCGCGGTCAGTTCGGCTTTTTCATGCTTACCCTGCATGTTCAGCCATACTTCGCGAATGCCCAGG
>JANMSZ010000067.1:0-27587 GCA_031389925.1 Hyphomicrobiales bacterium
CGTCGTGCGCATGACGTTGTTGTACGGGTCCTGCTCGGTGAGCGAGACGCCCGACGTCTGGCAATGCGTGCGCAGCATCTTCGAGCGCTCGTCCTGCGCGCCAAGCTGCGTCATCGCGCGGTGCCAGAGAACGCGGGCGGCGCGGAGCTTCGCGATCTCCATGAAGAAGTTCATGCCGATCGCGAAGAAGAAGCTCAGGCGCCCGGCGAACTTGTCGATGTCGAGGCCGGACGCGACGCCGTATTTCACATATTCCATGCCGTCGGCGATCGTGAAGGCGAGCTCGTGGAGCTGCGTCGCCCCGGCCTCCTGCATGTGATAGCCGGAGATCGAGATCGAGTTGAACTTCGGCATGTGCTTGGACGTGTAGCTGAAGATGTCCGAGACGATGCGCATGGAAGGCTCGGGCGGATAGATGTAGGTGTTGCGCACCATGAATTCTTTGAGGATGTCGTTCTGGATCGTGCCCGACAGCTTGGCGTGCGGCACGCCCTGTTCCTCGGCTGCGACGACATAGAGCGCCAGCACCGGCAGCACCGCGCCGTTCATGGTCATCGACACGCTCATCTGGTCGAGCGGGATGCCGGAGAACAGCGTGCGCATGTCGTAGATCGAGTCGATGGCGACGCCCGCCATGCCGACGTCGCCGGCGACGCGCGGGTGATCCGAGTCGTAGCCGCGATGGGTGGCGAGATCGAAGGCGATCGACAGGCCTTTCTGTCCGGCGGCAAGGTTGCGCCGGTAGAAGGCGTTGGAATCTTCCGCGGTGGAGAAGCCGGCATATTGCCGGATGGTCCAGGGCTGCGCCGCATACATCGCGGGGTAGGGGCCGCGCAGGAACGGCGCCTTGCCGGGGTAGGTGTCGAGGAAGTCGATGCCGGCGAGATCGCTTTCGCCGAAGGACGGCTGCACCGGAATGCCTTCCGGCGTGAGCCACGGTTTTCCCGTGCTTGCGGCCGGCGAGGGCGCGGCATCGGCGAAGTCGACACTGGCGAAGTTCGGGACCTGGCTCATTTGACCCCCAGAATATCATGCGCCGCCTGCAACGTCGCCACCACGTCGCAGCCCATGAATACGAAGGTTTTCACGCCGGCCTCGGTCAGCGTGGGCTCCAAATCGCCAGGCCTGCCAGCGAGGTGGACGGTCGCACCGGCCTTGACGAGTGCCTTAGCCGCTTCGACGGCTTGCTCTGCATAGACTTTGTCCGACGAACAGAGACAGGCGAGCTTGGTGCCCGACGCCTTGAACGCCGCCATCATCTCGGCCTGATCCTTGAAGCCGTCATGCATCGGCGCCTCGATGCCGCCGGCCTCGTAGAAATTCTTGGCGAACATCGCGCGCGCGGTGAATTCGGGCAGTTTGCCGAGCGTCGCCAGAAACACTTTCGGCCGCGCGCCGGTCTTGGCGATCATGCGGTCGCTGGCCTCGCGCAACGCCTCGAACGGCTCGGCCAGCCGGATGCGCGGCAGCGGCTCGGTGGTCACGGCCACAACCTGTTCTTTCGGCAGAACGACCGGCGCGACGTTGAGAACGGCGGGCGGCTTCTCGCGCAGATTGGGATACTCGCTGGTGCCGGTGATCGCGTCCTTGCGCCGGGCGACGGCCTTCTCACGCTCGGCGCGCACCGCGGCGACGTTGCGTTGGATGACGCGGCGCTCGAGCGCGGCCCAGGCACCACCGGCGGCCTCGATTTCCTGGAACTGCGTCCAGGCGGCGGTGCAGAGCTTGGCCGTCAGATCCTCGATGGCGCCGGAGCCGGCAGCCGGATCGGCGACCTTCGCCAGATTGCTCTCCTCGAGCAGAATGAGTTGCGTGTTGCGCGCGACCCTTCGTGCAAAGGCATCGGGCAGGCCGAGCGGCGCGGTGTGCGGCAAGGCGGCGATGCTGTCGGCGCCGCCGAGGCCGGCGGCGGCGACCGCGAGCGTCATACGCAGCATGTTCACGTCGGCGTCGCGCTTGGTCATCATGCGCCACGCCGTTTCGGCGGCGACATAAGTGGGCTTCGGCGTCAGGCCGCAGGCCTGCTCGACGCGCGCCCAGAGTTTTCGCAGGGCGCGGAATTTGGCGATGGTGAGGAACTGGTCGGCGTCGGCCGACAGCCGGAAATAGATCATGCCGCGCGCGGCATCGAGCGCAACGCCGCCCGCCTCAAGCGTGCGCAGATACTCGACGGCGCTGGCGATGGCGAACGCCAGCTCCTGCGCTTCCGAGCCGCCGGCATTGTGAATGACGCGGCCATCGGCCACGGCAAAAGGTCCGGCAAATCCCTGATCGGCGAGTTCGCGCACCAGATCGGTGAAATATTTCGACAGGTTGCTCCACGGCCGCGGACTGGTGCCGGATGCGGCAAAGCCGCCGAGCGGATTGAGCGCGGCGCGCAAGCCGACGGCGCCCGGCGCGATTTTCCGGTCTTTCACCAGCGCGGCGAAATGTTGAATGGCGGCGCGCGTCGCCTGGCTGACGTTGAAGTCGATGGTGATGCCGGCGTCGAGTTCGACATCCTTGAGGACGCGGTCGAGCACCGCGGGTGTTGCATCGAGGCCGTAGCCGTTGGCCGTCAGCGAGCCGGCGAACACCAGCGTCAGCCCGGTGGCGCCGTTCATCAGGTCGTCGAGCGCCTGCTTGTTCGCGGCCACCGGGTCGGGATGGTCGACCCGCTGCATCAGCGTCCAGGCGGCGCCCGGCGTGCGCCCTGCCACGGGGCTCGCCCCGGCTGCGCGGGGGTACAAAGGCTCGACCCGGACGCGGTCATAGGTCTGGGTCACCAGCTTCTTCTCGAACGAGGCCCCTTTGAGGGCCGCGTCGACAAGCTTGCGCCATTCCGCCTCGGTGGCGGGCGGGAATTCGGTCGCGAGAGGCAGTTCGTCGGTCATTGGCTCGAAAATGGCACGTTCGGCGGCACGGCGCTATTGCAGTGCGAAGCAAATTGCATGCCCTAAAGGGGCGGCAGACGCTTGATCCCGGCGGTATCGACCTCGGCCAGCGCGTCGCGCACTTTTTTGCCCGATATCAGGCGGTCCGGCACGATCTCGGCCAGCGGCCGCAAGACGAAAGCGCGCTCGAACAGCCGCGGGTGCGGCAGGGTCAGCCCCAGTTCGTCGATGTCGAGATCGTCATAGGCGATGATGTCGATGTCGCAGGTGCGCGGACCCCAGCGCTTCTCGTGGGCGCGGTCGCGGCCGAGTTGCAACTCGACCGCCTGGGCGCGCGCCAGCAGATCGCGGGGCGGGAGCGACGTCTCGACCAAGAGGGCAAGGTTGACGAAGGGCGCCTGGTATTTGAAGCCCCAGGGCGGCGTCAGATAGTCGGCCGAGCGCGCCTTGATATGGATGTCGCCGCGCTCACACAGCAGGGTCACGGCGCGGTTGAGGATCGCCCGGCTGTCGCCGACATTGCCGCCGAGCGCCAGCAGGGCCTCGGTCATCATCGGGTGCGCTTGCGCAACAGCGTCACGCCGACGTCACTGAAGATCGCGGCAATTGGCGCATGCGGCTTGTGGATGGTGACTTCGACCGACAGCACCCGCGGGAAGTCCGCCAACACGGCGTCAGCCACCTTGCCGGCGGCGGCTTCGATGAGCTTGTAGGGCTTCGCGCAAAACGTCTTGCTCGCGCATTCCGCGACCTTGTCATAGGACACGGTGTCCATCACCTTGTCCGAGCGCGCGGCGTCCGACAGATCGATCTCCAAAGTGAGGTCGATCGAAAAGCTTTGCCCGACCTTGCTCTCGTAGGCCAAGACGCCGTGATAGGCGTGCAGCGACAGGCCTTTGATGAAGATGCGATCGCTCATCGTGCCGCCTCGATGGCCGCGGCAACCCGCAGCGCCTGTACCGTTTCTTTGACGTCGTGTGCGCGGATGATGGCAGCCCCGCTCTCCACCGCCAAGAGGTGGCTGGCGATCGAGCCGCCGATGCGGTCGTCCGGCGCCGAGGGGATCACGGTATTGATGAAGCGTTTGCGGGAGGCGCCGACCAGCAGCGGCAAGCCGAAGCGCTTAAATTCGGCCAGCCGGGCCAGGCATTGGATGCTCTGCTCGGGCGTCTTGCCGAAGCCGATGCCCGGATCGAGCACGATATTCTCCCGCGCGATACCGGCCCGCTCGGCGATCTCCAGCGAGCGGGCGAAAAATGCGTTGACGTCGGCGATGATATCGAGGCTGGCGTCGGCGCTGTCGCGATTGTGCATCACGATCACCGGCACGCCGCGTGCGGCGACCAGCGGCGCCATGTCCGGATCGCGCTGCAGGCCCCAGACGTCGTTGACGATGCTGGCACCATTGTCGAGCGCCCAGGCGGCCACCGTCGCTTTGATGGTATCGATTGAGACCGGCAGGCCGAACTTGGCCACTTCGGGCAGCACGGGCGCCAACCTAGCCAGTTCTTCATCCGCGCCGACCGGCTTCGCGCCACCATAGGGCCGCGTCGATTCCGCGCCGATGTCGAGGATGTCCGCACCCTGTTGCGCCATCTCGGCGGCGTGCGCGATGGCGGTCGCCGGATCGATAAAGCGGCCGCCATCGGAGAAGGAGTCCGGCGTGACGTTGAGGATGCCCATGACCAAAGGCCGGCCGAGCTTGAATAGCGCGGCAAGGGCGTCAGGCGCCGTGTTCTGCGCGGTTCCGGCGGGTGTTGCGATGGTGCGGGCAAGCGCCATGCGGCTGGCTTTGCGCGGTCCCGGAAACGCTGTCAAGCAGCGCGAGCCGGTCAATACTTGATCTTCAGATCCAGCTTCTGGGCGTTCTCGATCCAGCGGCACACCACCTTCTCGGACGGCAGCAGGCGGACCATTTTGTGCTTCTTGTTCGCCTCGGCCATCGCCTTGGCGAGGTTGGCCGGGCTGCGGTAGCGCAGTTCCTTGACCGTATCGACGCCGGCCGCCTGCAACAGTTCGGCATATTCGCGGCTGATGCCCTTGATGCGCATTCGGTCGGCGACATTGGCCCAGCACAGCAATTGTTTTTCGGGAAAGCCGGTCTTTTCGGCAAGAATTTTCCGGCCCTTCACCGTGCGGGCGGTCTCAAGCAGCTTGGCGGTCGACCGGATGCCTGCCGACTTCAGGGTTTTGGCGGCTTCGCCATCGATTCCCCCGATATCGGTGATGGGATAGGACATCCGTGTCTCCTGGCAGGATTCTTATTTGTCTAAAATGTCGAGGATTAGGTTCAAACAAACTGACTGAGGCCGGGAATGGCCCCAACGATCTCGCCGATCGTATCTTCGCCGGCCTTTTCGCGGGCAAAGGCAATGACTTCCTTAGTGACACCCTGGACCTGGCCCATGCTGAGGCCGGCCGCCATCATTTTTGTGCCGGCGCCCATGATGCCGCCCATGCTGAACATGCCGCCGCCCGCGTCCGCTTGCTGGGCGATCAAAGATTCCGCGCCGGGAAGCTTGTCGATGAGGGCTTGCACTTTGTCTGGGGGGCCTTCCTTCTTCAGGAAGTCGAGAATGATGCCGACCGACTTTTCCGCGGCAGCCTTGTCGACGCCAACATTGGCGACGAGACGCCCGATCAATTCATCCATGGTCCCCTCACGCGCCCGCACTGCAAGGCGGGTTGTCGTTATATTGAACGCCGTTGATGAAGATGACAAGCACGATGCGTTGTCATGTCACTACACATTTCGTCATGACGTCCATCGTGCGCGCGTAAGTCATGCCACAAGTCAAGGAAAATGGTGCGGACGACAAATCAAATTTTAGGAATGGGCTATGTTGCGTCGAGCCGAAGCATGGCTTTTCACGCCGCGGCGTCGTTGCTAGCGTGCGCCTCGACCCAATAAGGAGCCCGTCATGAGCACACTCGACGCGGTGCTGAGCCGCATCGACCAGGATATCGATCAAAGCGTCGAGCGGCTGTTCGCGCTGCTCCGCATTGCCTCGATATCGACCGATCCGGCCTTCAAACAGCAGTGTCGCGACGCCGCGGAATACGTTGCAACCGACCTCAAATCGATCGGCTTTGAGGCCGATGTCCGTCCGACCGAGGGGCACCCGGTCGTGGTGGGCAAATCCAACGGCGTTTCCGGCCCCCGCGTGCTGTTTTACGGCCACTACGACGTGCAGCCGGTCGACCCGCTCAATTTATGGAAGACGCCGCCGTTCGAGCCGCGTATCGAAACATTGCCCGACGGCCGCAAGATCATCGTCGCGCGCGGCGCCTGCGACGACAAAGGCCAGGCCATGACCTTTATCGAGGCCTGCCGGGCCTTCAAGGCGGTCACCGGCAAACTGCCGCTGCCGATCACCATGATGATCGAGGGCGAGGAGGAGTGCGGCTCGCAACATCTGTTCAAATTCGTGCGCGACAATGCCGAGGAGTTCAAACTCGACCTCGCTTTGGTGTGCGACACGGCAATGTGGGACCAGAAGACCCCGGCGATCACGACGTCGCTGCGTGGCCTGGTCTATGAGGACGTCAAGATCACCTGCGCCGATAGGGACCTGCATTCTGGCGTGTTCGGCGGCGCGGCGCAGAACCCGATCCGCCTTTTGGCGAAGATCCTCGGCGCCATGTGGGACGACGATGGCCGCGTCACTATCCCCGGCTTCTATGACGGCGTGGCGGAACTGCCCGACGACATCAAGGCGGACCTCAAGGCGCTCGATCTGACGCCCGAGAAATTCCTTGGGCCGATCGGGCTCAAGATCCCGGCCGGCGAGAAAGGCCGCATGCTGATCGAGTTGGTCACGACGCGGCCGACCGCCGAACTCAATGGCATTATCGGTGGCTATACTGGCGACGGCGCCAAGACGGTGATCCCGGGCCAGGCCTCGGCCAAAGTGTCGTTCCGTCTGGTCGGCACGCAGGACCCCGAGAGTATCCGCGACAGTTTCCGCGCCTTCGTCAAGGCGCGGCTGCCTTCGGATTGCTCGGTTGAGTTCGGCAATTTCGGCCTGGCGGCGGCGCTGCAGCTATCGTTCGACAATCCGGCGCTCAACAAGGCGCGGACGGTGCTGGGCGAGGAGTGGGGCAAGAAGGCGGTGGCGGTCGGCGCCGGCGGCTCGATCCCGATCGTGGCCGATTTCAAGAACGTGCTCGGCATGGATTCTCTGCTGGTCGGCTTCGCGCTCGACGACGACCGGGTGCATTCTCCGAATGAGAAATTCGACCTGACCTGCTATCATAAGGGTATCCGCAGTTGGGCGCGCATTCTGGCGGCGCTATCGGAGGCGTAAACCGGAAGGCCATGAGCAAACGATCTGTTGCGATGACAGTCGGTCTGCTGGCGCTGGCCATCGTCTCGCTTCATTATTCCCCTGCGCATCCCCAATCAGCCGATCTGGTGCTGTGCGATCGGCTCGCCGCCGATCCTTCCGACCCGGATAAGCCGAAGGACGTGAAAGGCGTTGCCGCCATCGCGGCCGGCGATGTCGAGACTGCGATTAAATTCTGTAAAATCGCGTCCGCCGGACCGCGCCGGGCGCTGTTTGCGCTGGGACGCGCTTACGCCGCCAACGGCCAGGTGCAGGAAGCGGTCGCGGCCTATCGCAGGGCGATCGACAAAGGCAGCACCGCGGCGATGATCGAACTTGGCGTGATGTT
This sequence comes from Hyphomicrobiales bacterium, assembly GCA_031389925.1. Classification (GTDB taxonomy): domain Bacteria; phylum Pseudomonadota; class Alphaproteobacteria; order Rhizobiales; family Xanthobacteraceae; genus Pseudolabrys. The sequence continues at coordinate 7,548 of JANMSZ010000067.1, forward strand.
CGGCACCGGCAACGGCGTCGCGCGCGACGAGGCGCAGGCGCGCAAGTTGTTCGAGCGCGCAGCCGCGGCCGGCAATCCGCGCGGCGACACCAATCTTGCGGCGCTCGCGGGCGGCGGCGGTGTTACATCATCGGACCCCGTCAAGGCCAGAGTTCTGCTGACCAAGGCGGCCGAAGGCAATTCGGCCGAAGCGCAGTATCAGCTTGGCGTGATGCTCGCGAACGGCGTCGACGGTTCGCAGGACGACTTCGCCGCGCGCGCTTTGTTTGAAAAGGCCGCCGCGCAAAATCATTCCGGCGCCTTGCTAGCGATGGGCGTGTTCGCCCAGGACGGGCGGGGCGGCCCGGAGGATTCGCGCGCCGCCGAGTCGTATTACGAACGCGCCAACGCGCTGGGCAACGAGGACGCGAAAGCCGCGCTCCAGCGCCTGGAATGCCCCCGCGTGCTCAAGGACAAGCGCGGCAACATCCTGAGCCACCTTTGCTTCTAGTGGTTATCGGCGGCCGCCTCTGACGCCCAACATTGCGCCTGTACCGGAGCGGCAAACCGGTCTACAGGGCGGGTTCGCTTTTAGCCCGCGACGGCCCCGTTACAAGAAGACCCCATGGCTCCTCCGCTTCTGCAACTCAAAGACATTGCACTGACCTTTGGCGGTACGCCGCTGCTCACCAGCGCGGAGCTGTCGGTTTCGACCGGCGAGCGCGTATCGCTGGTCGGCCGCAACGGCTCGGGCAAATCGACGCTGCTCAAGATCGCCGCCAAGGTGGTCGAGCCGGATCGCGGGTCCGTGTTCGTGCAGCCCGGCGCCGTGGTGCGCTATCTGTCGCAGGAGCCGAACTTCGAAGGTTTCGCCACAACGTTGGCCTATGTCGAATCCGGGCTGAAGCCGACCGACGATCCCTATATCGCGCGCCATCTGATCGAGGAGCTTGGGCTCACCGGGAATGAAGACCCGGCCACTCTGTCCGGCGGCGAGGCGCGCCGGGTGTCGCTCGCGCATGTGCTGGCGCCGTCGCCCGACATTCTACTGCTGGACGAGCCGACCAATCATCTCGACCTCACGACCATCGAATGGCTGGAGCGCGATCTCGACGCGCGCCGCACCGCGCTCGTGATCATCAGCCACGACCGGCGCTTCCTCTCGACGCTGTCGCGCTCGACGGTCTGGCTCGACCGCGGCTGCACGCGCCGCATCGAGCGCGGCTTTGCCCATTTCGAGGAATGGCGCGACATGCTGCTCGCCGAGGAAGAGCGCGAGCAGCACAAGCTCGACCGCAAGATCGTCGCCGAAGAGCATTGGATGCGCTACGGCGTCACCGGACGCCGCAAGCGCAATATGCGCCGCGTCGGCCAGTTGCAGGCGCTGCGCGAAAACCGGCGCACATATCGTGCGAGTGCCGGCGACGCCACCATCACCGCGGGCTCCGCGGCACCGTCTGGCGCGCTGGTGATCGAAGCCAAGAACATCGGCAAGAGCTACGGCGACCGCGCCATCATCAGCGATTTCTCGATCCGCATTCAGCGCGGCGACCGCATCGGCATTGTCGGACCCAACGGCAGCGGCAAGACCACGCTGATCAGCATGCTGACGGGTATCCTGGCGCCGGACACCGGCACGGTGCGGCTCGGCTCGACGCTGGCCATCGCCACGCTCAACCAGCACCGCGACAGCCTCGACCCCAATGTGACGGTGAAGCAGGCGCTCACCGGCGGCGACGGCGACACCGTCGAGGTCAACGGCGTGGCCAAGCACGTCATCAGCTACATGAAGGACTTTCTGTTTTCGGCCGAGCAAGCGCGCACGCCGCTTGGCAAGCTGTCGGGCGGCGAACGCGGCCGCCTGATGCTGGCGCAGGCGCTGGCCAAGCCGTCGAACCTGTTGATCCTCGACGAGCCGACCAACGATCTCGACATGGAAACCCTCGATGTGCTCGAAGACATGATCGGCGAATATCCCGGCACGGTGCTGCTGATCAGCCATGACCGCGACTTCCTCGATCGTCTGGTCAGCGGCGTGATTGCGCCGGAGGGCAATGGCAACTGGATCGAATATGCCGGCGGCTATTCCGACATGCTGGTGCAGCGCGGCGCCGATTTGACGCGCGAGGGCGGCAAGCCGGCAACGGCAAAGGTCGCCAAAAGCGCCCCCGCGGCGGAGCCGCAAATCCTCAAGCGCAAGATGAAGTTCAAGGAAAAGCACGCACTGGAAACGCTGCCCAAGACCATGGCCGCCTTGAACCAGAAGGCCAACGAGCTGCAGTCCAAGCTCGACGACCCGCAATTCTATCTGCGCGACCGCACCGGCTTCGAGAAGGTCACCGGCGATCTCGCCGAGACGCAGCGCAAGCTGGCCGCGGCCGAAGAGCAATGGCTGGAACTGGAAATCCTGCGCGAGGAGCTGGCGGGGTAACGCTCAGCCCGTGAAAGCGCGCGCGGCCAACACCGCGTTCAAGCCACCGAAAGCAAACGAGTTGCTGATCGCCGCGCGCACGGGCATGCGGCGCGCTTCGTTCGGCACGTAATCGAGGTCGCATCCCTCATCGGCCCCTAGATAATTCATGGTCGGCGGCGCGATGCCGTCGCGGATGGCCATGATGGCGGCAACGAATTCCATCGCGCCCGCGGCGCCGAGCCCATGCCCGACCACCGATTTAGTGGACGACGCGGCGAGCTTTTCCGCATGAGCGCCGAAACTTGAGCGCAAGGCCGCGGTCTCGGCGAGGTCGTTGGCCATGGTGCCGGTGCCGTGCGCGTTGACGTAATCGATTTGATCCGGCGTCAACTTGGCGTCGTTCAAGGCGCCGGTGATGGCGCGCGCCATGCCGTTCGGGTCGGGCGCGGTCAGATCTTTGGCGTCGGCGCTCATGCCGAAGCCGACGACCTCGGCGAGGATGTTCGCGCCGCGCGCTTGCGCATGCTCGAGTGTCTCGAGCACCAGCACCGCCGCGCCTTCGCCGATCACCATGCCCTTGCGGTCCTTCGAGAACGGTCGGCAGGTGTCGGACGACATGATGCGCATAGCTTCCCAGCCCTTCATGGCGCCGAAGGTGATGCTGGCTTCGGTGCCGCCGGTGACCGCACAGCTCACGCTGCCGCTGCGCACCATGTGGAAGGCGACGCCGACGGCATGGGTCGAGGACGCACAGGCCGACGAAATCGCGAAGGCGGGGCCCTTGATGCCCAGATGAAGCGAGACTTGGCTCGGTGGCGCGCTGATCATCGCCCGGGGAATGGTGAGTGGATGCAGCCGCGCGGCCTTCTCGGCGTAGAGACGGTGGAAGTTGTCGTCGACCGTCGTATGTCCGCCCGAGCCGGTGCCGATGATCGCGGCAGTGCGTTCGGCAAGCTCGCCTTGCAGATCGATTCCAGATTGCTTCACGGCCTCGCGCGCGGCGACGACGGCGAATTGCGAGACGCGGTCGAGCAGCAACAACTGCGATCGATCGAAATGCGCCGCCGGATCGAAATTCTTGACTTCGCCGACCAGCTTGTCGGTGGCTTGAGGCGTCGTGCCCAGCGTTGCCTTGGCGAAGCCCGACCGGCCGGCGACCAACGAATCCCAATAGTCGCGCGTTGATTGTCCGACCGAGGAGACAACGCCGAGCCCGGTGACAACGACCCTGTTCAAGCCGTTTGCGCCTTCGCGGCGATAAGCTGATCGACCGTCTGAATGAGGTCGCCGACCGTTTTACTTTGAATGTCGGTATTGGCGTTGAAGGGGATCGTGATGTTGAACTTTTCTTCGATGTCGAACGTTAACTCGACCACTTCCATGGAATCCAGGCCCAGCGTGCTGAGAGGTTCGGTCAGTTCCAGCTTGTCGCGACTATAGGTAATTTTGCTTCCGATCATTTCGATGATCTCATCCGCGGAACTTGGCATTAACCCCCACCTTTCGCCCAGCCCTGAGGCGGCGCGATGCGACACTGTTTTTATTCCAGGATAGCCCGATTATATCGCACGAGTCGGGTTTCAGGTCGACCGCTCAGTTCTTGAGCTTATAGCCGGTCCTGAATATCCACCAAACCGCGACAAGGCAAATGACCAGGAACAGCAGCGTCATGGCGATGCTGATGCTGGGGCTGACGTCCGAAATCTCGAAGAAACTCCAGCGGAACCCGCTGATCAGATAGACCACCGGGTTGAACAGGGTGATCGTCTGCCAGACCGGCGGCAGCACGTTGATCGAATAGAACGTGCCGCCGAGAAAGGTCAGCGGCGTGATGATCAGCAGCGGGATGATCTGCAACTGCTCGAAGCCTTCGGCCCAGATGCCGATGATGAAGCCGAGCAGGCTGAAGGTAACGGCGGTGAGCACCAGGTACGTCAGCATCCAGAACGGATGGGCGATCTGCAGCGGCACGAACAGCCAGGACGTGGCGAGAATGATCAGCCCGAGAATGATCGACTTGGTCGCCGCGGCGCCAACATAGCCGCAGGCGATTTCGATGCCGGAGATCGGCGCCGACAGGATCTCATAGATCGTGCCGGTGAAACGCGGGAAATAGATGCCGAACGAGGCGTTCATGGTGCTCTGCGTCAGCAGCGTCAGCATGATCAGGCCGGGGACGATGAAGGCGCCATAGTCGATGCCGTCGATCTCGGTGATGCGCGAGCCGATCGCGGCGCCGAACACCACGAAATACAGCGTGGTCGACAACACCGGCGACACGATGCTCTGCCAGATGGTGCGGCCGGTGCGCGCCATTTCGAAGTAGTAGATGGCCTGGATTGCGCGGAAATTCATTGCCGTTCGCTCACCAATCCGACGAAGATGTCTTCCAGCGAACTCTGCTGGGTTTGCAGATCGCGGAAACGAATGCCGGCCTCGCTCAGCGCGCTCAGCATGGCGGTCACGCCGGTGCGCTCGGCCTGGGTGTCATAGGTGAACACCAGTTCGTTGCCGTCTTTGGCGAGCGTCAACGGATGTCCGGCAAGCGACGGCGGCAGCGCATCCAGCGGATTCTGCAATTGCAGGATCAATTGCTTCTTGCCGAGCTTGTGCATCAGCTCGACCTTGTCCTCGACCAGAATGATTTCGCCCTTGCTGATGACGCCGACGCGGTCGGCCATGTCCTGGGCCTCTTCGATGTAATGTGTGGTCAGGATGATGGTCACGCCCGAGGCGCGCAACTGGCGCACCACCTGCCACATGTCCTTGCGCAGTTCGACATCGACGCCCGCGGTTGGCTCGTCGAGAAACAGAATTCTCGGCTCGTGCGACAGCGCCTTGGCGATCAGCACGCGGCGTTTCATGCCGCCCGACAGCGTCATGATCTTGTTGTCTTTCTTGTCCCACAGCGATAGCGCCCGCAAAATCTTTTCGATGTGCGCGGGATCGCGCGGCAAGCCGAACAGGCCCCGGCTGAAGCTCACAGTCGCCCATACGGTTTCGAAGGCGTCGGTGGTCAATTCCTGCGGCACTAGCCCGATCAGCGAACGCGCCGCGCGGTAATCGGTGATGATGTCGTGGCCGTCGACCGTGACGGTGCCTTCCGACGGCTTGAGAATACCGCAGACGATGCCGATCAGCGTCGTCTTGCCGGCGCCGTTGGGCCCGAGCAAGGCGAAAATCTCGCCGCGCCGGATGTCGAGATTGACGTCCTTGAGCGCCCGGAATCCGCTCGCGTAGGTCTTCGACAAATTATTGATGGAGATGATTGATGACATCGGCCGGACCGCTTGCGGGCACCGGATATAGGCGGCGGCCTTGGCCGGCGCCAGCCCTCAACTGTGGCAATTACGCCACGTTCGCCAGCGTGTTTAAGTCGCTCAATATATGTTGCGCCGGAAATTCCAGATATTCGTCCGGCATCTTGCTGCGATTGATCCACAGCGGGCGGAAGCCGACAGCGGCGGCGCCCATCACGTCCCATCGGTTCGAGGACACGAACGTGACATCGCCGGGCGTGCATGTGAAGCGGGTGGTGACGAGGCCGTAGACCTCGGGCCGAGGCTTGAACATCTTTAGAGTGTCCACCGACAGCACGGCATCGAGGTCGGAGGCCAAGCCCGTGGCATCGACGGCGCCCTTCAGCATGTCCGGCGAGCCGTTGGAGAGAATGGCGGTCTTGTGGCCTTTGGCTTTCAACGCGCGCAGCGCGGGCAGGGCGTCGGAAAATGCATCGAGCTTGAAATAAGCGTCGAGCAATCGCGCCTTGAGCGCTTTGTCGACCGAGGGCACCAGCGCCAGCGCATAATCCAGCGCGCGTTCGGTTAACGTCCAGAAATCCACGTAGTGACCGGCGAGCGTCAGCGTCCAGCTATATTCGAGTTGCTTGGTGCGCCAGATGGCCGACAGGCGGTCGGCGTCGGGGCCTGCTTCGGCGCGGCAGCGGGCAATCGCCGCGTGCACGTCGAGCAGCGTGCCGTAGGCGTCGAATACGAAAATCGGCGGCGAAATAACGGACATGGAAACCTCCGGATCGAGGAGTTATGGTCGCAAAACGCGCATCAGACGCATAGAAGATAATCCGATAGGGAGCGACGTATGACGGCGTCGGAATGGTCCAGAACCTGGACGTTTTACAAAGGCGATTGGCACGAGGGCAATGTCCCGATCATGGGCACACGTTCGCATGCCGCCTTGTTCTCGTCTTCCGTGTTTGACGGCGCAAGAACTTTCGAAGGCGTGACACCCGATCTCGATCTGCATTGCGCCCGCATCAACACCTCGGCGGCGGCGATGTTTCTGAAACCCGTAGTCCCGGCCGAGACCTGGGAAGGACTGACCCGCGACGGCATCAAGCGTTTCGACAAGGACGCCGCGCTCTATATCCGGCCGACTTATTGGGCCGAAAACAGCGGCAAGCTGATGATCGCCCCCGATCCGGAGTCGACCCAATGGTGCCTGACCATCTATGAAGCGCCGATGCGCCCGGCGGAAGGCTTCTCGATCACGCTGTCGCCCTTCCGCAAGCCGACCATGGAGACCATGCCGGTCGACGCCAAGGCGGGGTGTCTTTATCCGAACAATGCGCGGGCGCTGCTCGAGGCCAATGCGCGCGGCTTCAACAGCTGCGTGATGAATGACGTGCTCGGCAACATCGCCGAACTTGCGACCGCCAATTTGTTCATCGGCAAGGACGGCGTGGTGCTGACGCCGGCGCCGAACGGCACATTCCTCAACGGCATCACGCGCCAACGCGTCATCAAGCTGCTGCGGGACGACGGCGTCGACGTGGTGGAAACGACGCTGAAATACAGCGACCTGGAAACCGCCGATGAAATATTCTCGTCTGGTAACTATTCCAAGGTGATGCCGATCAACAAGATTGACGGCCGCTCGCTGCAGCCCGGGCCGTTGTACCGCAAGGCGCGCGAACTGTACTGGGCTTACGCCCACGCCTGAGCGGTCGCCATGTAGCACCTCATTCCGAACTGGACCTTCGATCCCAAGCGCCCGTCGCTGGTGCGTTAGACGCCGCGGCGTGCCGCGCGCGTGATCCAGCGATGAAAAGCCGCAAAGCCCGGCTCGTCTTTGCGCGCCGCGTGATAGATCAAATACCATTGCTCGCCTTTCGGCACCGACTGCGCGAAGGGGGCGACGAGGCGACCTGCACGTAAGTCGTCATCGACGTAAGGACGAATGCCGAGCGCGACACCGACGCCGTCGGCGGCCGCTTGCAAGGCCTGTCCGTAATAGTCGAAGGCCGGTCCCTTCACCGGCATCTTGGGAATACCGGCGCCCTTGAACCAGCGCGGCCAATCGTCGGGCGCGTGCGTCACGCGCAGCAAGGTCGCGCGTTTGAGATCGTCCGGCGTGGTCAGGCGCTTGGCCATCGCGGGCGCGCAGACCGGAACGAGGTCGGCCGCGAACAGCCGCTCGGCGACGAGACCCGGCCAGTCGCCGTCGCCGAGCCTGATGCCGCAGGTCCAGTCGTCGTTGAACGGCGCCGCCGCGCCACCAGTGGCAAAGCGCACTTCGATATCGGGATCGGTTTTCTGAAAGTCCGCCAGCCGCGGGATCAGCCAGCGAATGGCGAAGGTGGGTCCGACGCCGACCGTCAGCACGCGCGCGCCGGCGCTTGTCGTCACCTGATCCGTGAGGCTGGCGAGCTGGTCGAACATGATCGTCAGCCCGGCCTGGTAGGTGCGTCCTGCCTGGGTGGCGCTGAGCCGGTTGGCCTTGCGCGCAAACAGCGGCAGCCCGAGGCGCTCCTCCAGGAGATGGACCATGCGGCTGACCGCGGCCGGGGTGACGTTGAGTTCATCCGCCGCTTTGGTAAAGCTGCCGGTACGCGCCGTGGCTTCGAAAGCCTTGATACCGTTGAGATAAGGTAGTTTTTGCATCCATCCACCATCAGGAAAGCTGATGCTCAGCCTAGCATAACTCCGTTTGCGCGACAGCCCAGATTGCCGGATCAAGGCGCCCGGAGGCGACGCATGAGTCTAATTCTGACCGCGGTTGTGCTGGCGACGATGGTCGGCACGTCGTTCCTGTCGGGCATTTTCGGCATGGCCGGCGGCTTGATCCTTGTCGGCGTCCTGCTGGCGATCCTGCCGCTACCCGCGGCCATGATGCTTCACGGCGTGACGCAACTGGCGTCCAACGTATGGCGTGCGTCGTTGTGGTGGCGGCATATCCGCTGGCGTCCGGTCGCCGCCTATGTCGCCGGCTGCGCGCTGGCGCTGCTGGGATGGTCGATGTTCCGCTATGTGCCGGATACGCCGCTGGCGTTGCTGATGCTCGGCGTCACGCCGTTCATGGTTCGCCTCGCGCCGGCCAAGCTGCGCGCCAATCCGCACAGCCCGCACCAGGGCGTGTTCTACGGCACGATCTGCATGACGCTTATTCTTTTGACCGGCGTCGCGGGTCCGTTGATCGATTCGTTTTTCCTCGGCGGCAATCTCGACCGGCGCGAGATCGTCGCCACCAAGTCGGCGTGCCAGGTGTTCGGCCACGCAGCCAAGCTCGTCTATTTCGGCGGCATCATCGATCAGGCGGCCTCGGTCGATCCGATTATTGCCGGTCTGGCGATCTTAGCCTCCATGCTCGGCACCAGTCTGGCCGCGCGCGTCCTCGAAGCGATGAGCGATGTGCAATTCCGCGTGTGGGCGAACCGGATCATCACCACGATTGCGGGCTACTACATTGTCCAAGGCACGTATCTGATGTTCTGGCCCCAAGCTTAGCGCGGGAATTCGAATGGCCGACGCCCCCAATCCGCTGGTGCTCGATCTGGTCGAATGGATTGCCGCGAAGCCGCGGCCTTATGCGGACGTGCTCGATCGCTGGCGCACGTCTTGTCCCAGGTTGACGGTGTGGGAAGATGCGCTCGACCGCGGCTTCGTCAAGCGCACGGCGGCGCCGGATGGCGGTGCGCTGGTGATAGCAACTGAATCAGGCGATAAATTCCTGCGCGACAATGGCCGTGTGCCTCACACGTTGCGGCCAACAAACTTTTGATTCGAAAAGTCAGAGCGGTGTTTGTTAAGCGGGCCGATCGACGACTCGCGCGGCACCGCGCCATTTTTTGTGGTCGTCGGAGAGTGCATGGGTGTCGGCGGCGACAACCTTGTTGCGGCCGGTACGCTTTGCTTCATAGAGCGCGACGTCGGCGCGTCTGAGAAGAATGTCGATGGTGTCGCCCATCTCCCATTCGGCAACACCGAGGCTGCACGTGACGGGGACGGGCTTCTCGCCGGCAAAGATCTGTAGTCGCTCGACGCTGCGCCGCAGCTCTTCCGCGACATCAATCGCGTCGGCAAGATTTGTTTCCACCAGCAATCCGAACTCTTCGCCGCCGAGACGGCTGGCCGTTCCCGGTAACAGCGCGACCTCGGCGGCGACGCGTTTTAAGACGGCGTCGCCGATATCGTGACCATGAGCGTCATTGATCTTCTTAAAATGATCGAGATCGAACATGATGGCCGACACGGCGTGCCCGCTAGGTGCTCGTTTGAATGCCTTGGCGGCATATTCGAAGAACGCGCGGCGATTGAATAGTCCGGTCAGAAAGTCGGTGCTCGCGAGCCGCACCAGTTCGGATTGCATTGAGGTGACGCGGTCTGCCGTCCGCAATCTTGCGCGCAGTTCCTCCGCGATCGGAGGCTTGCGGATAAAATCGTCCGCGCCGTTGTCCAGCGCCTGAATGCACTTGGTGTATTCGTCGTTGGACGACATCATGATGATGTAGAGCGGCCGGCGACTGGCGAGGTACTCGCGCACGCGGGCGCACAGCTCGACACCCGACATGCCTGGCATTTCGGCGCTCGTCAGGAGAGCGCGGACGCTGTCGTCTTTTTGAATAAAGGAAAGCGCCTCTGCGCCGTCGGAAAACGGGCAGACCTCATAGTCCCACTGTTGCACGAGATCGGTCACGATTCGGCGCACGGTGCGACTCGGGTCGACAAGGACTATCCGCATAGGACCCTCTGGACCCCATAGGTTAGCAGCACCCTCGTTAATGCACTCTTTATGGCTGTGGTATTATTGGCGGGAAAGTTCCGACCCGCCTCACGGCGGCGGTGTCGTCGTCAGCCGCTCGGGCGCGCGGCCGCGGAAGTCGTAGACGGTGGCGTAGACCACGCCTTCGCGCTCGACCGTGGCCATGATCGGCGCCTGCAGGTGCCGGCAATAGAACGTGCCAAGCGCCATGGCGAAGTCCGCTCGCTTTTGATCGTAAGTCGTTTCGAATTGCGGCCCGAGGCTGACTTCGGCGCCGGGTTGCGGGCCGCAGATGGCGACGACCCATTTTCGTCCGGCGGGCTGCTTTTCACTGGCTGCCTTGAGCCGCGCGCGCAATTCCTCCGCCGCCTGTTTGAACGCGAGCCCCCAGTAATCCAGCATGTAGTTGTCGTGTGCCATGCGCACGCCGCCGGAGGCGAAGTTGAACGAGGTGTATTGATAGGGATGCAGCCGCGCCATCTCGATTACCGGCAGCGTAATGCCACCGACGAAGACAGCCGCGAGAACGCCGAGAGCGGCTTTGCCGTAACGTTTGGCGCGTTTCACCAACAACGCAACGGCGAGCCCGCCGATGACCGCGAAGGGGGGCACTACGAAAATGAAATGGCGCAGCCCGTTATAGAGTGCGGGCCGCATCACCATGGCGATGACGATCGGAAGGACGACGGCGAGCGCCAGCATGATCAGACTGGCGCGGCGGTTCACCGGCACAGCCGGGCGGATCGCCAACTGCACGATACCGGCAAAGCCGATGACGCCGAGGAGGGTGACGATCTCCGGCAGCTTGAGCACGAACAGACGCGGCAGATAGCTCGCAGGCATGTCGGGCACGGGGATCTGCTTGCCGGCGTACAACTCCTCCCACGGCTTCTCGAAGAAGGTGTCGAAGTATTCCGCCGCGCGCAAAGGATTGAGAGGTGAGACAACCGACCACGGCCATAGCAATCCCATGATGATGTAGCCGAGCCCCAACGCCGGCAGCATGACCCAGATGAATTGCCCCAGCCGTTGCGCCGCCGGCTTCAAGCCATTGGCGCGGGCGTCCATCACGATAATGAAGAGCAAAGCCACGAGAGCGCAGGGCGCCGCGATACCGGCCAGCACTCGCGTCCCGAAGGCGACGCCGAGGCCTATTCCCGCGATCACGACCGTGCGGATCGACGGCCGCGGATATTCATCGAGCGCGCGCACGATGCCGAACAGCAGGATCACCATCGCGGTCGCGAACGGCGCGTCCTTCGGGTTCATGAACATGTGGCCGTAGTAGAGCGGGCAGGCGGCCAGCAGGATCAGCGCGGCAAGTCCGGCGACCGGCCCGCCAACGCGGCGGCCCAGCCGCCACGTGACGAACAGGCCGATAATTCCTATTCCTGCACCAACAAGCCGGCGCGTTTCGAACAATCCAAACGGCAACACCTTCGCGGCGAGCGCCGCCGCCATGTCGAAGCCGCCGCCATAGGTGTACAGATTGACGAAGGAGAGAGCGCGGTCGTCGGCAAAGCCCGAGCCGTACAGCGCGAGCAGCAGGTCGCCATATTGCGAATGGGTGTAGTCGTCCCAGCCGAGACCGTAGTCGCGGAACGTCAAGGCGGCGACGATCGCCACGGCGGCGAGCACGACAAGCGCAAAACGGTCGGCAAAATAATTTGCCGACCGCGTGTTTTGCATCGTCGTTTGTCCGGGAATGTTACTTGGTCAAGTTATTTGGTCGCGGCTTCGAACATCTCGGCGACGTGATCCCAGTTCACCAGGTGATCGAGGAACGCCTTGAGATAATCGGGGCGACGGTTGCGATAGTCGATGTAGTAGGAATGCTCCCAGACGTCGCAGCCGAGGATCGGCGACGCACCGTGCACCAGCGGGCTCTCGCCGTTCGGGGTCTTCGAGATGGCGAGTTTGCCGCCCTTGACCTCGATCCAGGCCCAGCCCGAGCCGAATTGGCCCACGCCGGCCGCGGCGAAGTCGGTCTTCAACTTTTCAAGACCGCCGAGATCGCTGTCGATGGCCGCCTTGAGCTTGCCGGGAATCTTGTCGCCGCCGCCGTTCGGCTTCATCCACTGCCAGAAGTGCAGGTGGTTGTAGTGCTGGCCGGCGTTGTTGAAGAGGCCGGCGTTCTTGCCGAACGAGCCCTTGACGATCTCTTCGAGGGATTTGCCCTCAAGGCCTGAGCCGGCCAACAGCTTGTTGCCGTTGTCGACATAGGCCTTGTGATGCTTGTCGTGATGATATTCGAGCGTCTCGCGCGACATGTAGGGCGCCAGCGCGTCGTGGGAATAGGGCAGCTCGGGCAACGTAAACGACATCAGATCCTCCTCGATCGACAAAAGATGACTGCGGAATAAACCAGCCTCTGAATGAAACCGGCATGTGCCAGGCGAGTTCCTCAATTAAGCTAGTTAGGCGCTGGCGTGGACGGGAGCAACGTTTGAAATGACTTTTGGATTGGGATTACCCCCGCGCTCAAGGTTTTGAGAGTGCGAGTAAGAGCAGAGTTTCCGTGGCCGGGACGGACGTGGGGCCGTCAATGGCTCCGCCAAGTGCCTGCAACGTCAGCATTAATGAAGTTTGAAGGCATTGTTTGGTATTTTAACATTAATTGTTGCCACCGATGCCGGAACAAGCGAGAATTCTCCTGTATTAGTAGGAGTTTAGCTCGCTTCCGGTTTTGTAGAGGATGGTACGCGTATGTCGGTAGTCTTGTATGCTGTCGGCGCCCTTGCCGCTCTGGCCGGCGTCGTGATGATCGGGTTTGGCATCCCCGACAACGCCTTTAGTCTCGGAAATACTCTTATTATTGCAGGCGTTACGGCCCTTGTCGGCGGCCTGATCGTCGCCGGTCTGGGCGTGGTCGTCGCGCAGTTGCAGCGACTGGCCGAGGCTCTGGTGTTGCGTGCTCCGGCCCGCCCGAGCCGGCCGCTCGACAACATGTTCGGCGGCGCAGGCTCGCGCGACATGACCGGTGTTCAGTTTCCGCCCAAGCCGAAATCCGATGTACCGGCCCGCGAGCCGTTTTCGCTCGAACCGCGCCTCGGTGCGCCGGCCGAGAGCCGGCCTGACGAAGCTCCAGTCCATTCCTTCGCGCCCGCTTTGCGTAATCCGGACGAGTCCGAGGTTACGGTCGAAGACGACGTTTCGCTGTCGCCGCGGCATCCGATGGCTGGACGGCAGGGGGCGACGGATCTCGACGAGCCCGCCCGGAACATGCCCTTCGGTCATGAATCGGCGGTGACGGAGCGCCGGGACGAGCCGATGCTCGACGCCGGCTGGCGTCCGTCGCCGCGCCCTGCGCCGGCCGACCTGGCACCCGCGCGCAAGTCGCACTCCACCTATTTCGACGCCATGTGGCCGGCCGAGCCCAAACCCGCCAAGGAGCCGGAGATTCGGCCTGCCGATCCGGAGCCCGAGCCCTACGTCTCGACCTTCGAGCCCCCGCAGCCCGAGCCAATGGCGGAGGCGGCCGCCGAGCCCGCTGCGCCGGAAGCGCCGGAGCCTGAGCCTGAGGCTCAGTCCGTCGCCATCCTGAAATCCGGCGTGGTCGACGGCATGGGCTACACGCTCTACGTCGACGGTTCGATCGAAGCCGAACTGCCGCAGGGCACGCTGCGTTTTGCCTCGATCAACGAACTGCGCAGCCACCTCGAAAAGAACGCCTAAGGTCAACCGGTCCGCCGGTTGATCTCGTCAATAACATCACAGAAAACGCGCAAGTCTAACGCGCGTTACTGCTATCTTTTGCTTGCGACGATTGAGGCCCGCTAGTAAAGTCCAAATATAGGATTTTGGGCCGAAAATTGTTGCGAGGGCAATTGCGATGAACGACACCCCGGTCAACGGCAATTACATTGAACTGACCGCGCAAATTGTCTCCGCCTACGTCAGCAATAATATCGTCCCGGCGAGCGAGATTCCCGGGCTGATCAGCCAGGTCCATGCCGCGCTGTCGCGCGTTTCCGGCAAATCCGGCGATGCGCCGGCCGAGCAGCTCAAGCCCGCGGTGTCGGTCAAGAAATCGGTGACGCCGGAGCACATCGTCTGTCTCGAGGACGGCAAGAAATTCAAGTCGCTCAAGCGGCACCTGCGCACGCAGTACAACATGACCCCCGAGCAATACCGCGAGAAGTGGGGTCTCGGCGCCGACTACCCGATGGTGGCGCCGAATTACGCTGCCGCCCGCTCGCAACTGGCCAAGCAGATGGGCCTCGGCCAGCAGCGCCGCCGCCGCGTCAAGTAGCCCAAAAATAATTTTGGACGTAATTCCTAATCTGCTTGCGTTTGCTCGTATCTCCTTATAGGCTAATAGTCCGTAAATAGGAGATATGTCTAGATGATGAGCGCAAAACCCCGAAAGTTGCATGGCCCTGAATCACAGCAGCCATCGATCGACCCGTTTCGCGGCCAGCATTTGGCCGTTACGCAGCGCCAGATCGCGACCGAACACGGCCACGCCAGCGTCACCATGGACGATGCGGAAAGTCCGTTGGCTTGGCTGGCGCGCCGCCGTGGCCGCGACGGGCGGCCCTTGATCGAACCGCATCAGTTGCAGGCCGGCGAGCGGCTGCGCGCCGATTTCACGCGCGCCAACTTGATGCCGCGTACGACGTCGAACTGGGCGAGCCCGATTTCCTCCGACCGGCGAAGCGGCGGGGGTGCCGGCAGTTTCACCGAGACGATGATTGCGTCGCGCCAGCGCGTGCGTCAGGCGCTCGATGCGGCCGGACCGGAATTTTCAGGATTGCTGGTCGACGTCTGCTGTTTTCTCAAAGGCCTTGAAGGCATCGAGCGCGAGCGGGCCTGGCCGATGCGATCGGCCAAGATCGTGCTGCAGCTCGCGCTGGAGCGGCTGGCCCGTCATTACGGCTACGGCGCCAAGGCTACCGGCCCGGACCACACGCCGGTGCGCACCTGGCTCGCCGATGGTGCGGGTTTTGTCGTGGAATGATCGTCGATTCTAAGCCGCGTCGGTGAGGGCCGCCGCCGCTTCGGCGCGGACGCGCTCGACCATCGAACGCAGTCCGTTCGAGCGCTGCGGGGTGAGGCCGTCGCGCAGGCGGATACGCTCGAACAGCGCCAGTGCGTCGGTTGCCAGAATCTCGCGCGCCGTTTTGCCGGAGTAGAGGGCAAGCAAAATGGCGACCAGCCCGCGCACGATATGGGCGTCGCTGTCGCCCTCGAACGTCAGCACAGGTCCGGCGGCGCCGTCCGGCTTTACATGGGTGACCAGCCAGACCTGGCTGGCGCAGCCCCGCACCTTATTCGCCTCGGTATGGTCGCTCTCGGGCATGGGCGGCAGCGCTTTGCCGAGCTCAATGACATAGCGATAGCGGTCGTCCCACTCGTCGAGCAGGGCGAAATCCTCAATGATGTCGTCGATTGCCAAAGCCATAGGTCCGTTCGAGCCGTTTCGAACGAGTATATAGGCTCGAACGTGGGGTGAGGCTACGGCCGCTTAAGCCGCCGGGCGACCGGCGCGGGCCTCGCGGCGGGGCGGCAGCGGCACCGGCGCTTGCCAGTTCGGAGCCATGTCGCCCTGTGTCAACGTTCCGCTTTGCGCACCATATGCGCCAACCTGCGCACTTTGACCGGAGGCCGGAACGAACTTGGTCGATGCCTTCTCCGGCGCCGGCTTCTCATTGACCTTGGCGCTGATGAATTCGAACAGCGTGCGCGCGCCGGCTTCGGCCTTGTGACCGATCGCGACCGCGACCTTGCCGCCGACTTCGCAAGCATCCGGCTGACGTTCGCAGAAGCCGCGAACGTCGGACACCGCGGCGGTTGCCAATGACGCGGCTTGCGTCGCGTCGATCTGTGCGTCCGGAGACGTGTTGCTGCCGCTTGGCAGCAGCACACAAACGACGGTCAACCAGAACGCCATGCGCAGCAAAAAGAACATGACCCTACCCATTATCCCCAACGGCTTTTCCCGCCGTCTTGAATTAAAATCTAGCAGACCGGTTTGAAGCTGTCGTTGGGAATGAAGCGACGTTTTTTGGCTAAATCGACGCGAATACAGTGCTAATTTGAGTCAAATGCGAGAGATTCAAATTTGACTAAAATTGTAACGATTGAAGTTGGCGCCTGTCGCACGCGCATTTGTCCACGCCGCGTATGGTTACCGCATCGGTAAGAATCGAACGGCGGACGGCCAAAAAGCCCTTTACGGAAACAGAAATTTCACCATGCCCGCCGAATGGAATGCGTCATTGGTCCAAAAACGCCGCGTTGGCGCGCGAACCGGTTCCGCCTCCGTCCAGTTTTAGCGTTCGCTTAAGTCGCGCTGGCTAGGTTCACAAACGAAAAAAGGGGCGCGTCGAAAAGACGTGGACAGGATCGTGAGTTTCCTCACATCAGTGTGGGACTATGTGGACGCGCTGGTGCACCCGGCGGCGCAACAAGATGCGCTGACCGCGGCGCGCCATCGCGCCTTCATCGCGCCGCGGCTGCTCGGCAGCTTCGCGGCGCTGGCGAGCTTTCCGGTCTATATCGCGTTTCGCGGCGTGCCGAGCGCGCTCGAGGTCGGCGTCTTTGCCTGGCTGGTGGCGCCCATCCTGATCGCCTATTTTCTCTCCCGCACCGGCCGCTACGAAAACGCACATATATTGTCTTCGCTCTCGCTCACCGGTCTGGTGGGCGTTGTCGCCTGGTGCACCGGCGGCATCGGCTCGTTCGCGGCGATCTGGCTGGTGCTGGTGCCGCTCGAAGCCGCGCTGTCGGCGTCACGCCGCGTGGTGGCGCTGGCTTCGACTTTTGCCCTTGTCGCCGCCGGGCTGCTCTTGATTTCCAGCGCCGCGGGCCTGCTGCCGCCGGCCGCGACCGAAGCCGGCGAGCATGGCGCACTGGCCGCGCTCGGCATTATCTCGGCGGCGCTCTATGCGACCGGATTGGCGCTCGGCGCCGAGTCGCTGGCACGCACCAGCTTCTGGTTGCTGTATGCCGAAGAAGACCGTTACCGGCTGCTGGCGCGCAATATCACCGACGTCATCACGCGCCACGGCCGCAATGGTGCGGTGCTCTTCGTTTCGCCGGCGGCGGAAACGCTGTTTGGCGTCGGCACCAATGAACTCTCCGGGCATGGCTTGTTCGAGCGCGTGCATGTCGGCGACCGGCCTGCCTATTTGACGGCGCTCGCCGATGCGGCCGCGCTGGGCGAAGTCCGTTCGGCCGAATTCCGGATCAAGCGCGGCGATGCCGATGCCCCGGCGGGCCGCTTCGTCTGGGTGGAAATGCGCTGCCGGCCCTTCGACCACACCGCCGGCACGGCAAACGCCAGCGAGCGCGAGGTGGTCGCGGTGCTGCGCGACGTCAGCGATCGCAAGACGCAGGAACGCGCCATCGAAATCGCGCGCGCGGAATCCGAACGCGCCAATGCCGCGAAAAGCCGCTTCCTCGCCACCATGAGCCATGAGCTGCGCACGCCGCTCAACGCCATCATCGGTTTTTCCGAGATGATGACGGACGAGTCGATCGTGCTCGATGCCGCCCGCAAGCTTGAATACGCCAAGGTGATCAACGATTCCGGCCGGCATTTGCTGTCGGTGGTCAACGGCATCCTCGACATGTCGAAAATGGAAACCGGCAATTTCGAAATCGCGCCGGAGCCCTTCGTGCCGACGCAGGTCATCGCCGGCTGTTGCGATCTCCTGGCGCTCAAAGCGCGCGACGCCGGCGTCGAACTCAAGACACGGATCGCGGATATGCCCGAAGTCGTGGTGGACCGCCGTGCGCTCAATCAAATTCTGATCAACCTGATTTCGAACGCCATCAAGTTTACGCCGCGCGGCGGCACCGTGACGGTCGGCGCCATCTGCGAAGGTGCGACGTTCGCGATCACCGTTGCGGACACCGGCGTCGGCATCGGCGAGGACGACCTGCCGCGCATCGGCGAAGCCTTCTTCCAGGCGCGCGGCAACTATGACCGCAAGCACGACGGCTCGGGCCTCGGCCTGTCGATCGTCAAAGGCCTTGTCCAACTCCACGACGGCGAGGTGGATATCCACAGCCGGTTGAACGAAGGCACGCGCATCACCGTGCGCCTGCCGATCGATTTTGAAGGCAAAAACAAGAGGCCGCCCGATCCGATCAAGCTCGTCACCCAACGGGCGAGCGAGTTCGTGGCAGCCGTCCGAATTCCGGTGGTGAAGAAGAGTGCGTAAGCGAATTCGCAACGACGACAGAATGAACAATGGCGGGGCCGGCAGACTTGCGGCGGCGATCGGCCGCCATCCGCGCGAGTTCGTCGGCGGCCTGATGGCGACCATCGCCGTGGTGTCGATCTCCTCCAATGCGCTGTTCCTGCAAAAGGGACCGCACCCGGCGCCGATTTTTGCCACGCGGCCGATGCAGCAACAGCAAGTCATGGTGCCGCCCCAAAGGCCAGTGACTGGGCCGGCGATCGCTCAGCCCATTCCCGCTCAACAAAGCGCGACGCCCGAGCCATTGGCGCTCAACCGCGAGCAGCTCGTCACCAATATCCAGCGCGAATTGGGCCGCCGCGGGTTCTATGACGGTGCGGTCGACGGCATCTGGGGCGCCAAGACCGACGCGGCCACCCGTGATTTCATCCAGACCGCCGGCGTGAGGCTCAACCCCGAGCCGGGCGATCTGTTGCTTCGCGCGATTCTGTCCTCAGGCGCCAAAGTGAACCGCCCGGCCGAGCCGGTACGCAACGACCCGATCGCCGAGTTGATCGCGCCGTCGAAGCGCGTGCTGGCGATCCAACGCGCGCTGTCAGACTTCGGCTACGGCCAGATCAGGCCGACGGGCCAATACGATCCGGACACGCGGATGGCGATCGAGAAATTCGAACGCGACCACCGTCTGCCGGTGACCGGTCAGATATCAGACCGGGTCGTGCGCGAACTCGCCGCCATGACGGGCCGGTTGCTCGAATAGCGGCACGCGGCTGCGCCGTGCTTCTTATTGGTCGCATTTTTTGCGGCGACCCGGTGCCCACTTCGCCGGAAAATGCTCTAGTGAATCCCATGCGTTTGAAGTCCGGTATCTGGGTGGCAGCCTATGTGCGCCGTTGCCACGTCGAGGGGGCGTTCGCCGCCGTGCGCCGCCGTGGCGCCGAAGAGGCCGGCGCGGTCTACATCAAGGTTGCGCGGCTCGACGGCACCAGCACGCTGTACGGTCCGGCGCCGCAGGCGGCGTTCGACGAGGCGAACCCGTCGGGGCGGCTCTTCACCGTGATCTTGGGCCGCGAAGCGCCGGCCGCCGACGCCGATGTCGAGGCGCGACTGGTGCGCGAAATCCGCTACGACCCGGATGTCTGGATTGTCGAAGTCGAGGACCGCGCCGGGCGCAATTTCCTCGACGACGCGGTGGTCTAGTGGTCCGATTCTAACATTCGCATCCCGTCTCTGGAGGCACTTCTGCGAATGTTAGAATCAAGGGACCACTAGCAAGTTATTGTTGCTAGTGGAGCTTTGGATTTGACGTTCGCTTACGATACTCGCGGCTAGTGGGTAGCGAACGTCAAATCCGCTCCACTAGTGGAGCGAATTTGACATTTGATACCCCGTTGCGGCTGGTTGCTCATCAAATGTCAAATTCAAAGCTCCACTAGACTCAAATAATTGCTAGTGGTCCTTTGATTCCGACATTTGCTCAAGAACTTGCGGCAACGGGAT
>JANMSZ010000586.1:0-3141 GCA_031389925.1 Hyphomicrobiales bacterium
AGACATCATCGCCACGCTGTCGGAGGGCAAGACCCCTCGCCTCATCGTCATCGACTCGATCCAGACCATGTGGACCGACATGGTCGAATCCGCGCCCGGCACCGTCACGCAAGTGCGCGGCTCGGCGCAGGCGCTGATCCGCTATGCCAAGCGCTCCGGCGCTGCGATCATTTTAGTCGGCCACGTCACCAAAGACGGCCAGATCGCGGGCCCGCGCGTGGTCGAGCACATGGTCGACGCGGTGCTGTCGTTCGAGGGCGACGGCACGCACCAATTCCGAATCTTACGCGCGGTGAAGAACCGCTTCGGCCCGACCGACGAGATCGGCGTGTTCGAGATGACCGGCTCAGGGCTCGCCGAAGTCGCCAACCCGTCCGAGCTGTTTTTGTCGGAGCGCGATCTCGGGCAGCCCGGCACTGCTGTGTTTGCCGGCATGGAAGGCACACGGCCTATCCTGGTGGAAATCCAGGCGCTGGTGGCGCCGACGTCGCTGGGCACGCCGCGGCGCGCCGTGGTCGGCTGGGATACCAGCCGCCTGGCGATGGTGCTGGCGGTGCTGGAGGCGCATTGCGGCGTCAAACTCGGCGGCCACGACGTCTATCTCAACGTCGCCGGCGGCATGCGCATCAACGAACCGGCAGCCGATTTGGCCGCCGCCGCGGCGCTGGTATCCTCGCTCGCCAACGCGCCGCTGCCGGCGGACGCGGTCTATTTCGGCGAGGTTTCGTTGTCGGGAGCCATACGCCGGGTATCCCATGGCGCGGCCCGGCTCAAAGAAGCCGCAAAGCTCGGCTTTACCCGCGCCGTCATGCCGGAGGCCGCTAAGGCCGAAGCCGGCGATCCGGCGCTGAGGGCCTCAACCGTGGTTAATCTGACCCATCTGGTCGCCGACATCGCGGCCCTGGGCCGGCCCGCAAAAGGCGCGAAAACCCGTGGACAAGACGGGTGACGGCACGGTGACGTCCCGCTATATACGGGGCGCCGAGACCAGCCGGCTTTCGCGGCGCCTGCCGTGAGAGCAGAAACGGGCCTGAAATTAAGCACTTAAGGTCACCATTGCCGCCCTGTTCCGGAGCCCTTTCGGCCTTGCCGGAGAAGCCGCGAGTCGTGCTGCGCGGCAGGGCACAGCTTGAGCCACGGAGCGCCTGAGGCCCGATGCCGATCACTTTGCTCGACATTCTTTTGCTCGTGGTGATGCTGGTGTCAGGCCTGCTGGCGATGATCCGCGGCTTCATGCGCGAGATCCTGTCGATCGGCGCCTGGGGCGTCGCAGCGTTGGCCACGCTCTACGCCTATGCCCGCGTGCTGCCGATCGCGAAGAGCTATTTTGCCAGCGACATGGTGGCGGCCGGCGTGACCATCGGCGGTATTTTCCTGCTGACCCTGCTGATTGTGTCGATCATCACGGTGCGCATCTCCGATATGGTGCTAGACAGCCGCGTTGGTGCGCTCGACCGCACGCTCGGCTTTCTGTTCGGCCTCGGCCGCGGCCTGGTGATCGTGGTCGTCGCCTTCCTGTTTTTCGCATGGCTGGTACCCGAACGCAGCCAGCCAACGTGGGTGAGCGGCGCAAAGTCGAAGGTCGTACTGCAAAGTACGGGACAATGGCTCATGTCCATGTTGCCGGATGACCCCGAGAGCACCATCTTAAAGAGACTGAAGAAGCCGAAACCGGACGACCAGGATGCACCGCCGAATGCCGCTCCTGGTCAGAAGTCGGAACTGCGGGCGCCGATCGTCCAGGCGCGCGCTGTTCCAGACCAAGGTATGGGAACACGGTAGCAATGCAAAAGCATGATCTCGTGCAGGCCGGCGACGACGAATTCGATCCGAACGCCGACCGCCTGCGCGAGGAATGCGGAGTGTTCGGCATTTTCGGCCATCCCGACGCCGCCGCGATCACCGCCCTCGGGCTGCACGCGCTCCAGCATCGCGGCCAGGAAGCCGCCGGCATCGTCTCGTTCGACGGCAAGCGATTCCACTCCGAACGCCGCCTCGGCCTTGTAGGCGATACTTTTGCAGGCCGAGAAGTCATCGACCGCCTGCCCGGCAGCCAGGCCATCGGCCATGTGCGCTATTCGACCACCGGCGAAACCATCCTGCGCAACGTGCAGCCGCTGTTTGCCGAGCTCAACGCCGGCGGCTTCGCCATCGGCCATAACGGCAATCTGACCAACGGCCTCAAGCTGCGCCGCGATTTGGTGCGCGAAGGCGCCATGATGCAGTCAACCACCGACACCGAGGTAATCCTGCATCTGGTGGCCAAGTCGTCCCGCAACCGGTTCATCGACCGCTTCATTGACGGACTGCGCCAACTCGAAGGCGCCTATGCCTTCGTCGGCATGACGAACAAGAAACTGGTCGGCGCGCGCGATCCCCTCGGCATCCGCCCGCTGGTCTACGGCACGCTCGATGGCTGCCCGATCCTGGCGTCGGAGACCTGCGCGCTCGACATCATTGGCGCCAAATATGTGCGCGACGTCGAGAACGGCGAAGTCATGATCTTCGACGAAGACGGCGTACAGTCGCACAAGCCGTTCCCGCCGATGACGGCGCGGCCTTGCGTGTTCGAATACATCTATTTCTCGCGGCCCGACTCCATCGTCGGCGGCCGCCACGTCTATGACGTGCGCAAGGCGATGGGCACCGAACTGGCGCGGGAAGCGCCGGCGGCCGCCGACGTCGTGGTGCCGGTGCCGGACTCCGGCGTGCCGGCGGCGATCGGCTTTGCTCAGGAGTCGGGCATCCCCTACGAACTGGGCATCATCCGCAACCATTATGTCGGGCGCACCTTCATTCAGCCGACGCAAGCGATCCGCGATCAAGGCGTGCGGATGAAGCATTCCGCCAACCGCGCGGTGGTCGCAGGCAAAAGCATCGTGCTCGTGGACGATTCCATTGTGCGCGGCACGACCTCACGCAAGATCGTGCAGATGATGCGCGACGCCGGCGCCAAAGAAGTGCATTTCCGCATCGCCTCGCCGCCGATCACGCATCCCGATTATTACGGCATCGACACGCCGGAGCGCGACAAGCTGCTCGCCGCCACCCACGACTTGGAAAGCATGCGGCAGTTCATCGGCGCCGACACGCTCGCCTTCCTGTCGGTCGACGGCATCTACCGCGCCGCGGGCTTTCCGG
>JANMSZ010000030.1:0-1660 GCA_031389925.1 Hyphomicrobiales bacterium
CGGGCGCGCGAGGGCTATGCGCTGTTCGGCATCGTGCAGGGCGGCGATGATGTCGCGCTGCGCCAACAGAGCGCGCGGGCTTTGGTCGATACCGGGTATCACGGCTACGCCATTGGCGGCCTGGCGGTCGGCGAGCCGCAGGACGTCATGCTCAGAATTGTCGAGGAGACCACGCCGGTGCTGCCGGCGGCGGCGCCGCGCTATCTCATGGGCGTCGGCACGCCGCACGACATGCTGGAGGCGGTGGCGCGCGGCATCGACATGTTCGACTGCGTGATGCCGACCCGCAACGGCCGCCACGGCACGGCCTTCACGCGCTTCGGCTCGATCAATCTGTCGAACGCCCGCCACGCCGACGATCCGCGCCCGCTCGACGAGCAGAGCGCGCATCCGGCGGCGCGGACCTATTCGCGCGCCTATCTGCATCATCTGACCAAGGCCAATGAGATGCTCGGCCAGGTGCTGCTGTCGACCGTCAATATCGCCTATTACCAGACGCTGATGGCCGGCATGCGGGAGGCGATCGTCGCCGGCAGTTTTGCCGATTTCCGCGCCGGTACCATGGTGGGATGGGAGCAGGGCGATTTGCCTGCAATGTAGGACGGCCTGCGGGGTTGTCGGATCGTCCGCCGTTGGCTATTGCGATGCGCAAACACGGAAGGCCCTGCATGAACGTTCATCCCGATTTCCTCACCAAACGCCGTAAGCCACGCTTCAAACTGCCGCCCGGCAGTTGCGACGCCCATTGTCACGTGTTCGGGCCGGGAAACGTGTTCCCCTATGCGCCGAACCGGCGCTACACGCCGGAAGACGCGCCGAAGGAAATGCTGCGCGCGCTCCATGACCATCTCGGCATCGAGCGCGCGGTGATAGTGCAGGCGAGCTGCCACGGCATCGACAATGCGGCGATGCTCGACTGCATCGCGTCCGACCCGAAGCGCTATCGCGGCGTCGCCATTGTCGACGACAGCTTCAAGGATGCCGACTACGACAAACTCGACGCCGGCGGCGTGCGCGGCGTGCGCTTCAATTTCGTCAAGCATCTCGGTGGCGCGCCGGACATGGCGGTGTTCAACCGCGTCATGGATCGCATCAAGGGCCGCGGCTGGCACGTGGTGTTGCATGTCGACGCGCCCGACATCGTGCCGCTGTCCGACATGATGAAAAAGATTCCGGTGCCTTTCGTGGTCGATCACATGGGCCGCGTGCCGTCGGCCGCCGGCGTCGATCAGCCGCCGTTGCAGGCGCTGCTCGAACTCGCCAAGCTGGAAAACTGCTGGATCAAGGTCACGGGCGCCGAGCGTATCGCGATGCCGCCTTATGCGGCGGCGGTGCCGATTGCCCATGCGATTGCGACAGCTTTGCCGTCGCGGGTGCTGTGGGGCACCGATTTTCCGCACCCGAACGCCACCCACGAGGCGGACGAGGGCGAACTGGTCGATCTGGTGCCGCAATTTGTCGCGGACCCGCTGGCGCAGAAGCAACTGCTGGTGGACAATCCGGCAAAACTGTACGGTTTCGTCTAACTAGAAAAACAGACTGCTTAGGAGGATAAGCACGATGACCTACCGCATTTTCAAGACCACGCTATTGGCCGTTGGCCTGCTGGCGCTGACAGCCCCGGCGCAGGCCGCCTGGCCCGAGAAACCGATCCGGCTGG
>JANMSZ010000042.1:0-2010 GCA_031389925.1 Hyphomicrobiales bacterium
GCCTGCCCGGTTTGCACCGCGCGCTTGATTTCCGGCGCCTTGAACAAAGACGCCGCGGCGTGAACGGTGATCTGCAGCTTGTCGCCGGTGCCCGCGGCCACGTCTTTGGCAAACAGCGTCAGATTTTCGGTATGCGGATTGGCCGCGGGATAGGCGGCCGGCAGGTTCCATTTGGTTTGCGCGGCAGCGGGAGACGCCGCGAGCGCGGCACTCGCACAGGCGGCTAGTGCGATGGATCGAAGCAACGTCATGGGTACACCTCTTTGTTGACTAACCGGGGAAAGCCATGCGCGGCAGAACCATCACGATATCAGGAAACACCGTGATGATGGCAACCGCAACGACGAGCAGAAAAAAGAACGGCAGCGCCGCGCGCGCCACCGTATTGGAGTCCTTGCCGCTCATGGTCTGCAGCACGAACAGATTGAAGCCGACTGGCGGCGACACCTCCGCCATTTCGACCACCAGCACGACGAAAATGCCGAACCAGACCGGATCGAAACCGGCCTGCTTGATCATCGGGATGACGATGGTGGTGGTCAGCACGATCATCGAAATACCGTCGAGCGCGGTGCCGAGCACGATGTACATGACGGTGAGTGCCGCGATCAGCGCATAGGGGCTGAGCTGGAAGCTGTCGACCCAACTCGCCAGCGCCGCCGGGATGCCGGTATAGGCCATCGAGGTCGACATATAGGACGCGCCGGCCAGGATTAGCATGATCATGCAGTTGACGCGCACCGTGCCCATGATGCTCGCCCAGAAGGCGTCGCGCGTCAGCGCGCCGTGCCACCACGCGATCGCCAGCGAGCCGAGCACGCCCCAGGCGGCGCATTCGGTGGCGGTGGCCCAACCGAGCAGCAGCGACAGGAAGACGAGGATAATGAGAAGCGCGAGCGGGAGAAGCTGCGCGGACTCGCGCAATTTCTCGCGCAGCGACATCGACGGTTCGGGCGGCGGCATCTTGTCCGGATTCGCCAGCGCCCATGCGCCGATGTAACCGGAATAGAGCACCATCACCAGCAAGCCCGGCAAAAAGCCGGCGAGAAAAATCTGGATGATCGAGACGTTGGCCGCCACCGCGTAGACCACCATGGTGATCGACGGCGGGATCAGAATGCCGAGCGTGCCGGCGCCAGCGAGCGAGCCGAGCGAGATCATCTCGTCGTAGCCGCGCTTCTTCAACTCGGGCAGCGCGATCTTGGCGACGGTGGCGCAGGTCGCGGCGGACGAACCCGACACCGAGCCGAAGATGCCGCAGGCCAGCACGTTGACGTGCATCAGCCGGCCCGGCACGCGGTTGAGCCAGGGCGCCAAGCCGCGAAACATTTCCTCCGACAATCTGGTGCGATACAGGATCTCGCCCATCCAGATGAACAGCGGCAGCGCGGCGAGCGTCCAGGAGTTGCTGTTGCCCCATATTGTCGTCGCAAGGACAGCACCGGACGGAATGCCGCCGCCGATGAACTGCATGCCGACATAACCGGTCGCCATCAGCGCCAGCGCGATCCACACGCCGCCAGCCAGCAGGATGGTGAGGAACACCAGCAGCAGCGCCGAAATGCCGACCAGTTCCGCCATCGTCAGACCGCGCTCTGGATGGCTTGCTCCACAGCCTCTTCGGCCGTTTTCGGTTTCGGCTTTTCGTAACGCGGCGGATTGCCGCGCAGCACGTGGATCAGTTCATCGATGAAGGCGATCAGCAGAATCAAAAGACCGCCGCTGTAGCCGAGTTGCGGAATCCACAGCGGCACCGCCAGCACGCCTTGCGCCATATCGTTGAAGCGCCAGGAATAGAAAGTCAGTTGCACCGCGTGGTAGGTGAAGAAGGCGACGAAGAAGCCGCCGATCAGCAGCGACGCGATTTCAACGACGTGACGGGTGCGGCCTTCGAGCCGGTCGATCAGGAGGCCGACGCGGATCATCTCGCCGTGGCGGAACGTATGTGCGAGGCCGAGGAACGAGGTCGCGACCATGCACCAGGACACCAGATCGTCGCCGGCGGGGATG
>JANMSZ010000043.1:0-3613 GCA_031389925.1 Hyphomicrobiales bacterium
GTCATTGTCGGCGGCGGCGCCACCGGCGTCGAAATGGCGGGCGCCATCGCCGAGATTGCACGGCAAACATTGGCCGCCGAAGCCGACCGTGCCGGACGCGTCAAGGTCGGTCCGGATTTATCCGTGCCGGTCCATCCCGAAATTTTCGTCATCGGCGACACCGCCGCGGCGACCGATAGCGATGGCAAGCCGATACCCGGCATCGCACCGGCGGCCAAACAGATGGGTCAATATGCCGGCAAACTGATCGCCGCGCGCATCGCCGGGCGCCCCGTTACCAAGCCGTTCCGCTACCTGCATCTCGGCGATCTGGCGACCATCGGCCGTCATGCCGCGGTGGTGAAATTCGGCGCGCTGCGCTTGAAGGGCTTCATCGGCTGGCTGTTCTGGAGCGTCGCCCACATTTATTTCCTGATTGGATTGCGCAACCGCTTCATCGTCGCGTTCAGCTGGTTCTGGAGCTATCTCACCTTCCAGCGTGGCGCGCGATTAATCATCGGCAGGCCGACAAAAGACGACGAGGTCTCAAAACAATCAAAAGCTTAAAACAGGGGGGCGACAATGAAGAACACGTTCGCGAAACTACTCGCTGCAGTTCTATAGCTTGGCAATGCAATTCCGCCTGGCGCGCATCGATGATGCCTCAGCCGCCTGCAAGGTACTGCGCCGCTCGATCGCCGAATTGTGCGAACCCGATCATGGCAACGATGCACAGTTCCTCGGCCATTGGCTCGCCAATAAGACGCCAGAGAATGTCGCGACGTGGATTACCGATCCCGGCAACGTAGTTTATGTCGCGGTCAGTGACGGCGAAATTACTGGTATTGCCAGCATGACGCGGGCCGGAGCGGTCACGTTGAACTACGTGTCTCCCGATGCGCGCTTCAAAGGGATTAGCAAGGCGCTATTGATGCAGCTTGAGCATACAGCCGCTGAATTGGGGCTTGCTCAATGCACCTTGGCGAGCACCAAAACCGCGCGACGTTTCTATCAGTCCGCCGGGTACCGCGAACAGCAAGGCGTCGATTCAGGATGGGGCTGCCCTATGGTCAAAGAAATCGTACCAAGCGGACCTACAACCCGCTGAACCAGTTGTAGCCCTGGTTTTCCCAATAGCCGCCTTTGTCGGTGTTGGTGACTTCCATGGCCACCACATATTTCGGGTTCTTGAAGCCGAGCTTGGTCGGCATGCGAATCTTCATCGGGAAGCCGTAGGCGCGCGGCAGAATCTTGTTGTCGAATTTGA
This sequence comes from Hyphomicrobiales bacterium, assembly GCA_031389925.1. Lineage (GTDB taxonomy): Bacteria > Pseudomonadota > Alphaproteobacteria > Rhizobiales > Xanthobacteraceae > Pseudolabrys. Next base: position 1,247 of record JANMSZ010000043.1, read on the forward strand.
ACGTCATCTGCGTCTGCGGGTGCAGCGCGGTCGGCATGTCGATGGTGTTGGTGTAGCTCTCGGCGCATTTGAACCAGACATATTTCGCGCGGGTGTCGGCGCCGATGCGCTTGAGGAATTCAGACAACGGCGCGCCCTGCCAGGAACCGATCGCGCTCCAGCCTTCGACGCAGATATGCCGCGTGATCTGCGACACCTGCGGCAGCGCGTAGAGCTCGTCGAGCGTCCAGGATTTCTTGTTGTCGACCAGCCCCGCGACCTCGAGCTTGTAGTCCTTGCCATCGACGTTCGGCGCGTCGTCCTCGTCGTAATAGGCTTTGAACGGAAACGGCCGGGTGATCGCGCTCTCCGGATAGACCGGCGCCAGCTTGGTGCGGCTGAAGATCGCCGCCTGCGCGGCGTCGTTGAATTCGGAAATCTTGCGCAGCACGCCTTCGGCGGCATCGGTGTCGACGATGTCGCAGCCGGTGAGGAACGTCAGCGCGCCGAGGCTGGCCGCACCACGCAGGAAGTGGCGCCGCATCGGGTCGGGCATCACCTTGCCGGCATCCTTGATCAGCAGCTTGGCGTCAACACCGGGAATGATGTGAGGTTTGCGCATGCTACTTACCTATAACCATCGCACGCAGGCTCTTCGGCACCAGTAACGCCAGCGCCACGTGCACGACGAGAAAACCGACGATCGCCGCCATGGCGATGAAGTGCACATAGCGCGCCGCTTCGTAGCCACCGAACAAGAAGGTCAATTCCTGGAATTGCACCGGCTTCCAGATCGCGATGCCGGACAACACGATAATGATGCCGCATAAAATGACGCCGGCGTAGAGCGTCTTCTGCACCGCGTTGTAGTGCGAGAGGTCGTCATGGGCGAGCTTGAAGGTCAGGGCGGCCTTCACGTCGGCCAGCACGGCGGATGGCGTGATCGGCAGCAACTTGCGGCGGAAGCGGCCGCTGATGAAGCCGAGCGTGAGGTAGACGAGGCCGTTGATCACCAGCACCCACATCGCGGCGAAATGCCAGAGCAGCGCGCCGGCCAGCCAGCCGCCCAGCGTGATGCTCTTGGGAAAGACGAAACCGAACAGCGGCGAAGCGTTGTAGATCTGCCAGCCTGAGCCGATCATCACCAGAATCGCGATGGCGTTGATCCAATGGGTGATCCGCACCCAAACCGGATGAATGGTGGTCTTCACCGACGGCGCTGTCACTGTTTCAGCGGTCATGGCATCCCTGCCCCGGCATCATAATCGGTCGACGTTCATCTGAGTATACGACGCCGCCGGGCCCGCGGATGCACGAGCCCGGCCAGGTCGGGCTTATTTCTTCATGTTGTCCTTGGACATATTGTCCTTGGCCATGGAGTCTTTCTTCATGGCGTCGTCCTTGGACATGGCGTCCTTGCCCATGGTGTCTTTCTTCATGGAATCCTTCGCCATGTTGTCCTTGGACATCGTGTCCTTCTTCATGGTGTCCTGGGCGAAAGCCGCCACGGGGGCGAAGGCCAGTCCGGCGGCGATCAGCGTCGAAAACAAGATGCTCTTTTTCATGGTGCGTTCCCTCTGGATTGGATCTGCACGTATTCGCTATCACGCGTCCTAAACACGTCCTCATCAGTTTCCCGTTGTAGAAAGCTGGCGTTCTTCTCACGGGTTTGTGAGAATGGCCGCGCCGGGCCAGATCGGATCAAGGAGCGAGTCACGTGAGCGCGCCCAAAACCACCTCGGGGAATTTCTTCGAGGAATTCCACCTCGGCCAGCAAATCCGCCACGCCACGCCGCGCACCGTCACCACCGGCGACGTCGCGCTGTACAACGGCCTGTTCGGCGCGCGTTTTGCCGTCCAATCCTCCGATACCTTTGCCGAGAGGATCGGCTATCCGCGCTCGCCGGTAGACGACCTTCTGGTATTTCACATCGTGTTCGGCAAAACGGTGCCGGACATCTCGCTCAATGCCGTCGCCAATCTCGGTTACGCCGATTGCCGCTTCCTCAAGGCCGTCTATCCCGGCGATACGCTCAACGCGGTGTCGGAAGTGATCGGGCTCAAGGAGAACTCCAACAAGAAGACCGGCATCGTCTATGTGCGCTCGCGCGGCTTCAATCAGAATGGCGAGACCGTGCTGGATTATGCGCGCTGGGTGATGGTGCGAAAGCGCAACGAGAAAGCCGACGCGCCCGAAGAGAAAGTGCCAGAACTTCCCAAGAGCGTCGATGTCGCACAGCTCGGCGCCGCCTGCCCGCCGATCAATGCCGAGTCCTATGACGTAGCGCTGGCGGGCAGCCCGCATCGCTTCGGTGACTACAAGGCCGGCGAGAAGATCGACCATGTGGTCGGCATCACGGTCGAAGACGCCGAACACATGATCGCGAC
>JANMSZ010000090.1:0-24508 GCA_031389925.1 Hyphomicrobiales bacterium
GCGATGATCGCGCGCGGGCTCGAAGCGGACGGCGCCGTTGTTGTGCCGGCCAAGCTCGAACAGATGTTCGACGAATTCATTGTCTATTATTCCGCGCACATTGCAGATCGCTCGCAGCCCTTCCCCGGCCTCGTCGACGCACTCGATGTGCTTGCCGCGCGCGGTTGCCAATTTGCGGTGTGCACCAACAAGCTCGAACAATTATCCGTACTGCTGCTCGACAAGCTCAAGCTCGCCGGCCGCTTCAAGGCTATCTGCGGACAGGACACCTTCCGCATTCAAAAGCCCGACCCGGAAATTCTGCACCGCACAATCGCGGCCGCCGGCGGCAGTCTGCAAAACGCGATCATGATCGGCGACTCCGCAACCGACATCCGAACCGCGCGCGCCGCCGGTATCCCGGTGATCGCCGTCGATTTCGGCTACAGCGAGAGCCCGGTCGCCGATTTCGGCCCGGACCGGGTCATCAGCCATTTTGCCGACCTGCCTGCCGCGGTCGCCGCCTTTATTTCCGCACATTAATGGGCGGAATGGATGCGTGGGATGTGCCGTATGGTTAACGCGGTAAGGTTAACGGCGTGCGCCATGTTGCCTCGGCGAGTAGGCACTCGTATCTTTGCTGCCGGTGCGCGGCCTATGGCGCTCAAGTGGACGGTTAAAATGATGTATCGAGTTTTAACGATCGTTGTTGGCGCTCTGACCTTGGCGGCTTGTTCGTCTTCGTCGGATTTCATGAGCGCCTTGAAGCCATCGCCGATGATGGACACCGTACGTTTCGAATCCGAACCGCCGGGCGCCGAAGCCAAAGCGTCCAACGGACAGTCCTGCCGCACGCCCTGCGCGCTCGCGCTTCCGCTCGAGGCGCCGCTGACGGTCACCTTCACGCTGAACGGCTACCAGCCGGAAACTGAAACCATCGAGCCGGTCACGGCGACCGGCAGCCCGCCGCAATTCCGGCCGAACCCGGTGACGGTCGAACTCACACCGGCGCCGCCGCAGCCGGCAAAAAAGATGGCACCGAAGAAGAAGGCCGCGCCCAAGGCGGCCGCCAAGCCGGCGGCGAGGCCTGCCGCGCGAGCCACTCCTGCTCCCGCCCCTGGCGCATCGACGGCAGCCCCGGCGCAACAGCCGGCTCCGTGGCCGTCGAACCCGCCGGCGCGCTAAGATTTAGATACCCACTTCGCTGCTGATCCGGTCCACGGCCGCTTTCGCGCGTCCGCTGGACGCTATGGCCAATATCGGCCACTATTCCTATATGTGAGAGCGGGGCTCAAGACTCCGCCGCGCGGGGATGGAAATGGCATTGGCGAACGGCACATCCACAATCGACGTCGATCGCGCGGGCCCTGCTCCGCGCGCGCTCATCGATCCGTTCGCCCGCGCGATCACCTATCTCCGCGTCTCGGTCACGGACCGTTGCGATTTCCGATGCGTCTATTGCATGTCGGAACATATGTCGTTTCTGCCGAAGGCCGAGGTGCTCAGTCTCGAGGAACTCGATCGGCTGTGCAGCGCTTTCGTGGCCAAGGGCGTGACCAAATTGCGGCTGACCGGCGGCGAGCCCCTCGTTCGCCGCGGCATCATGACGTTGGTGTCTTCGCTGTCGCGCCATCTCAAGACCGGCGCGCTCAAGGAACTCACGCTCACGACCAACGGTTCGCAACTGGATAAATACGCCGCCGAGCTCAAAGGCCACGGCGTCGAACGCATCAATGTGTCGCTCGATACCTTGGACCCCGACAAGTTCCGCGCCATCACGCGCTGGGGCGACCTCAATAAGGTGATGGCCGGCATCGACGCCGCACAAGCCGCCGGGCTGAAGATCAAGATCAACGCGGTGGCGCTCAAGGGCGTCAACGATGACGAACTCCCTCGCCTGCTGGAATGGGCGCACGGCCGCGGCATGGACCTCACCGTCATCGAGGTGATGCCGCTCGGCGACGTCGGCGAAGCCCGTCTCGATCAGTATCTGCCGTTGTCGATGGTACGTGCGCAGTTGGCCCAACGTTTCACGCTCGACGACATCGACTATCAAACGGGCGGACCTGCGCGTTACGTCCGCGTCAAGGAGACCGGCGGCCGTCTCGGTTTCATCACGCCGATGACCCATAACTTCTGCGAATCCTGCAACCGGGTGCGCATCACCTGCACAGGCACGCTCTACATGTGCCTCGGCCAGAATGACGCCGCCGATTTGCGGACGCCGTTGCGTGCCTCCGAAAGCGACGCCTCGATCCATGCCGCGATCGACGAAGCCATCGCCCGCAAGCCCAAGGGCCATGATTTCGTGATCGACCGCCACCAGCAGAAGCCGGCGCTATCGCGCCACATGAGCGTGACCGGCGGCTGACTGCACAGCGACCCGGCATATCGAGCCGAAAATGTGTTGCCAAATCCTCGGGAAATCTGCCGGAGGTATTTGTAAGCCGCCGCTGGTTAGCCGCCGTGCCCACGGCTTTTTAATCTAAAGTTTATGTCCTGATGGCGAGAAACGCCTTTCTCCGGTTGTCCGCAGACGATTTCTCCATTGACGGGCCATAGCGGAATTAGATTAAGTGGCTACTGGGGACGACAAAAAACATAATGCCGGCTAACCGGCTACGCGGGAGGGGACGTGAAGGGTCTGCTGGCGTTCAGTCGCACGATTGACTGGATCAATGCCCAATTTGGCGTGATCGCTAATTGGCTGGTGTTGTTTGCAGCGGTGATCAGTGCCGGCAACGCCGCCAGTCGCTATCTGTTCAGCGAAAGCTCTAACGGCTGGCTTGAGATCCAGTGGTACATGTTCGCCGGCATGGTGCTGCTCGGCGGCGCCTACACCCTCAAAATGAACGAGCATGTCCGCGTCGATCTTTTGTATGGAATGGCCTCCGAACGCACGCAGATATGGATCGACATCATCGGCGGAGTCTTATTTCTCCTGCCGATTTGCGTGATCCTCACTTATTTCACGTGGCCATGGTTCGTCGATTCCTGGGTCGGAAACGAGCAATCGTCGAACGCCGGCGGCCTGATCCGCTGGCCCGTGAAGCTGCTGCTTCCCTTGGGATTTGCCTTGGTTGCTCTGCAGGGTATTTCCGAAATCATCAAACGCATTGCCGCGCTTGAGCACGTCATCGATATCGAATTCAAATACGAAAAGCCCCTGCAATGAGTATCATCCGGGACAACATGGCGCCCCTGATGTTCGGGGGGATGATTCTCTTTATGGTCATCGGCTATCCGGCAGCGTTTTCGCTTGCCGCGACCGGATTGTTTTTCGGTTTCATCGGCATTGAATTCGGCCTTATTCGTCCGGAATTCCTTGGAAACCTCACCTTCCCGTTGTTCGGCATCTTCTCGAATGACCTTTTGCTGGCGATTCCGTTCTTTACGCTCATGGGCGCAATTCTTGAGCGCTGCGGGCTGGCCGAAGATCTGCTCGATTCGATCGGCCAGTTATTCGGTTCGGTGCGCGGCGGCATGTCCTATGCCGTGATTTTCGTCGGCGCCATACTTGGCGCCATCACCGGCACTGTCGCCGCGTCTGTCATCGCCATGGGCGTCATCTCGATGACGCCCATGCTCAAATACGGCTATTCGACGCGTCACACGATGGGCGTGATCGCAGCGTCGGGAACAATCACGCAACTCATCCCGCCGTCCCTGGTCCTCGTCATCCTCGCCGATCAGCTCGGACGTTCGGTCGGCGACATGTATGCCGGCTCCATAGGACCGAGCCTCATCCAGATCGCGCTATTCTGCCTTTGGGTCTTCATCGTCAGCATCATTTGGCCGAACGATGTGCCGGCGCTACCGCCCGAGGCACGCACCTTGCGCGGCTGGGCGCTCTGGAAAAAGTGCCTGCGCGGCATGATCCCCTCGCTTGGATTGATCTTTCTCGTTCTCGGGACGATTTTCACAGGCATGGCGACACCGTCCGAGGCCGGGGCCATGGGCGTGATCGGCGCTATCGCGCTCGCCGCCTTCTACGGCACCTTGACGTGGCGGCTGCTCTACGAGGGCATGTCGACCACAATGCGCCTCACGGCAATGGTCGTCTTCATCTTGATCGGTGCGCGCGTGTTCAGCCTGGTATTCCAGGGCGTCGGCGGCAAGGAATGGATTGAGCACCTGCTCACTTCGCTACCGGGCGGACAGCTTGGGTTCCTGATCTTCGTCAATATCTTTATCTTCGTGGTGGCGTTCTTCCTCGACTTTTTCGAGATCGCCTTCATCCTTATTCCGTTGCTGGCGCCGGTCGCTGACAAACTCGGAATCGACCTCATCTGGTTCGGCGTACTGATCTGCGCCAACATCCAGACCAGCTTCATGCATCCACCCTTCGGCTTCGCGCTGTTCTACTTGCGCGGCATCGCCCCAAAATCAATCAAGACGTCGGAAATATATTGGGGCGCTATCCCATGGGTGGGCTTGCAAGTCGTGCTCGTCGTCATTCTGATTTTCTGGCCGGGGTCGGTGACCTATTGGCTCGACAAAAAGTCCACCATCGATCCGTCCAAAGTCAGAATTGAAATCCCGCAGATCGAGATACTACCGCTGGATTTCGGCGAACCCACCAAACGATAAGCCGACGATTGAGCAAAAAAATGACCCCGGAGCGGAACTCCGGGGTCATTCATTTCGGCGTGGCGACTACCCGCGCATTTGGCGGACCATATAACTGTCGTAACCGAGCTCGGCGACCTGATGCCACTGGTAGCCGTTCTTGGTGAAATCCATCATCGAGTCATTGACCTTTTTGAAGGTGGCGTTTTCCTTCGAAATTTCGCCATGCAGTGCCATCGCTTCCTTGTAGCAGGCTTCCATAATCGCCGGCGAGAAAGCCTTCAGCTTAACGCCGTTGGCAAGCAAGCGGCGCAACGCCGGCGGGTTCAACTGATCATATTTCGCCAAGCACGACGTGTTGGCGTATGCGCCGGCGTGTTGAAGGATCGCCTGATAGTGCTTCGGTAGCGCGTTGTATTTATCCAGGTTGATGAAGGCGTGCAGCATCGAGCCGCCTTCCCACCACCCCGGATAGTAATAGTTCGGCGCGACTTTGTAGAAGCCGAGCTTTTCGTCATCGTAGGGACCGACCCATTCGGCCGCGTCGATGGTGCCCTTTTCCAGCGCCGGGTAAATGTCCGGTGCACCGATCTGCTGCGGCACCACGCCAAGCCTCTGCAACACACGGCCGGTGAACCCGCCGATTCGAAACTTGAGACCCTTGAGATCATCGACGGAGTTGATCTCCTTGCGGAACCAACCGCCCATCTGGCATCCGGTATTACCGGCGAGGATCGCGACGGCATTGTACTTTTTGTAGAATTCGTTGAGAGCGTCAGAACCGCCGCCGTGGGTCCACCAACCTTGGTTCAGCCGTGCATTGGGGCCGAACCCAACCGAGGTGCCGAAGGCGAAAGTCGGATCCTTACCGAAGTAGTAGTAGGACGCGGTGTGACCGCAATCGACAGTACCGTTCTGTACGGCATCGACGACTTGAAGCGCCGGCACAATTTCACCGGCGGCAAACACCTGGATCTGAAATTTGTTGTCGGTTGCTTCCGCAACCGCCTTCGCCATCGTCTCGGCGGCGCCGTAGAGCGTTTCGAGCGATTTCGGCCAGCTGCAGGTCATGCGCCATTTGATTTCCGGATTTGCCTGAGCAATCGCTGGCGCGGCGATCACGCTCGCGGCTGCCCCCACACCGGCGGCCGTTAGAAATTGACGACGTTTCATCCTGGTACCTCCCTCTGGTTTTCGCGGCGGGTGTTTTCCGCCTGGACGGGTGAACCCGTTTTTACCCCTCTTCGGGGGCATGGTGGAACCATGACGGAGCGCACGCCTTAAAGCCAGTGTGCACTCCTTCGACCAAAGTTGTAAGTGGGCCATAGGCGGTCGGTCAAAAAAGCCTGGTTTGTGCCACCGCGGAATTTTGCACTGCGATGGGTGGGCAGCCGCGTAATTGGGCAACGCTCACATCAGCGGAGCGGCGGCCGATTCGATTTTGGCGACGGCGTTCTGGAACATGGCGTCGGTGATGGCCGCCTCTTTCGGCGCGGTTAGCGAAGCGAAGGCTGGCTTGAGCTGAGACAATCCGGCGCGAATGTCGGCCAAGGCCGTGGCGTTGCCGGCCTCGAGTTCGCCGGCCACGCCTTCAATCATGCGGTCCGCCTGCAAGACGAAGCCGCGCGCGGTCTGGTAGCCGATCGGCCGCACGATGCGGCCTTTGGCGACGGCGTCATCGTACTCGTCCGGTGCCGACTTCAGCACGGCGACCGCCACCGCGAGCGTAAAGCGTGGCCAGTTCGGCTGGCGAGCTTTCAGGCCGGCATCGGCGGCGCTGAGCGCATCCTCGACTTTCTGGCGGGTTTTCGGAAACTGTTTGGCGTCACGAGATTTTGCGGCGCGCGCCAACGCCTTCAGTGCCCCGTCAAAAGCCGGCGTGTTGTAGGTGCGTAGCTGGTCGCGAATAACGCCGTAGATTTCCTCGCGTGGAAAACCGAAATGCGAGGCGGCAACATCCCAGTGCCGGCGCGCGGCGAGTTCATCGCCAGTCAACAGATGGCCGCGAATGAGCGCGATGAAACGGCCGAAAGCCAGATCGGATAGCACACTGACCTGCACGGATTGCGCTTGCGCATAGGCCACCGGCACCGCGGCGCTCGATAGCGTCGCGAGGGCAATGCCAACGCCCAACGCGGCGCGGAACATCCTGTCCAAAATCATCGGCTTCCCCCCGTGCACAGTCTAGACACGCGGTGCGGCAAGACAACTGTCAGTTCGAAGACAACTGTCAGTTCGAGACTGCCAAAAGCGCCGCCGAGGCGGCAGCCAGGAACTTACCGGGCTCTATTTTGATCGTCGGCCGCTTGATGCTCGGATAGGCTACGTTCGCCAGGTCGAGTGCGGACTTGATCGTGGCGGCCTTTTTCTTGTCGGTTTTGCGAAGCCACGGCAGCACGGCCTCTGCTTCCTTGCGCGCGACCGTCGAAAAACCGAGCCCGTCGAGATAGGGCTCGAGCGTCACATCGTTGAGCGACACGCTATATTGCGACGCAGCGCGGTTCAGCATATCGGCCATCACCTGCGCCTTGACGGCGAGCGGCGGCTGCGGCGATTTCGGACCCTTGGCTTCCGCCTCGCGCAATTCCTTCAACACGGCACCGACCAGCTTGCGAACCTCCGGCACCGGCTTTTTTTCAGCCGCTGCATCGACCGCGGCCTGAAGTGCCGCGCCAAGCTTGATCACGCCGCGTCGTTTGAAGACTTCCTCCATGCCGATATAAACTTCTCCCAGGCCGTGCGCGAACATCTGCGCGCCGGCTTCGGTTTCCTTGGCCTCATAGGCCGCAAAGCCTGCATAGTAATGCGCGGCGATGACTTGCAGCGCGATGTTGTATTTGACGGCGTCCTTGTCGGCAGCCTCGACGTCGATGCCCGCCTCGCCGCCTTCGCCTCCCTCACCGCCCTCGCCGCCTTGGTTCTGCGCCAGCACGATATTAGCAGATGACGTCAATAGATTGTGTCGAGTTGACGCGGACGCCGGTGAAGCGGTCTCAATCGCTTTCGTTGCGTTCGACACTGCGCCAGGTCCGATCCCGCTGCCTGCAATCACGAAAGCGCCGATACCGACCCAGATCTTTGTCTTCTTCACGTCTGCTATTCCTTCTGCCGCTCGCCCGCGCGGACAATACTCTGGTGTCCAAGACCGTCCAACCATCATAGTTTTGAACCGTTCCAGTGAGCGAAGGATTGCGCAACGTCGCGTCCCGCGGCATGTCATATCTTGCGATAGGAAAGTTGGAGCCCATGCAAATCGCAATCGGCAACGTGCTGTCGGCGGACGACCTCGCAGCGGTGCGCATAGCGCTCAAGCGAGCGCGCTTCGTCGATGGCCGGGCCACGGCCGGCTTTGCCGCCCGCAAAGTCAAGAACAACGAGCAGGCGGATGCCGCCGACCGCTCGCTCGACGGCATCCGGACGTTGGTGACCGAGCGCATTCTCGGCAACGACGTGTTTCGACTGGCGGTGCGGCCGAAAGCGCTCACGCCGCTGCTATTCGCACGCTACGAGAAGGGCAAGAATTACGGCAGCCATGTCGATGACGCGCTGATGCAAGGCATGCGCACCGACGTGTCGTTCACCTTGTTTCTCAGCGACCCGAAAAGTTATAGCGGCGGCGAACTGGTGATCGAGAACGCTGCCGGTGAGGATACCGTGAAGCTGCCGGCCGGTTCTTTGGTCGCCTATTCCACGACGACGTTGCATCGCGTCGCCAAGGTTACGCGGGGCGAGCGGCTCGTCTGCGTCGGCTGGGTGCGCAGCTTCATTCGCGATGTCGCGCAGCGTGAATTGTTGTTCGATCTCGACACAGTGCGCCGGCGGATGTTTGCCCGCGACGGCAAGAGCGCTGACTACGATCTATTATCGAAGTCGTCCGCCAATCTTCTGCGGATGTGGGCGGAAGATTAGCGCATGATCCCGAAAAGTGGGAACCGGTTTTCGGATAAGATCATGCGCAAATAAAGTCTAGGCTTCGATCACGATCTTCGGCGCCTGCCGGCCGGAACTGGCGCCGCCTTTGATTTGCGCGAGCACCTTGGCGGCGATGTCGCGGTATATCTTGGCGTGCGGGCCGTCCGGTTCGGTCGCGACCACCGGCAGACCGGAATCGGATTTTTCGCGGATGGTCATGTGCAGCGGCACTTCACCGAGGAACGGCACGCCGAGACGCTCGGCCTCGTGACGCGCGCCGCCGTGACTGAAAATGTCGGAACGCGTGCCGCATTCGGGGCACAGGAAGTAGCTCATGTTCTCGACGACGCCGAGCACCGGCACGTTGACGCGCTTGAACATCGCGACGCCGCGGCGCGCGTCGATCAGCGCCAAGTCCTGCGGCGTCGAAACGATGACCGCGCCCTTGAGCGGCACCTGCTGCGCCATGGTGAGCTGGGCGTCGCCGGTGCCGGGCGGCATGTCGACGACGATGATGTCGAGCTTGCCCCACTCCACCTCGTGCAGCATCTGGGTCAGCGCCGACATCACCATCGGCCCGCGCCAGATCATCGGCGTCTCTTCCTCGATCAGAAAACCGATCGACATGATCTTGAGGCCGTAACGCTCGATCGGCTTGAGGCGTTTGCCATCGATGGTCTCCGGCTTCTCCTTGATCGCGAACAGCTTGGGCAGCGATGGACCGTAAATATCGGCGTCGAGCATGCCGACTTTGAGGCCGAGATCGCGCAGGCCCAGCGCGAGATTGACGGCGGTGGTGGATTTGCCGACGCCGCCTTTGCCGGACGCCACCGCAATGATGGCATCGACGCCGGGAATGCCGGGCTTCTCTCGTTCGGTCGGATGCGAATGACCATGCGCCGCCGGCGCGGCCGGCTTGCGCGGCTGGTTGGCGACATGGGCCGGCTGCGGGCCCCGCGCAGCGCCCCCGGCAGCGCGTTCCGCGGTGAGCGCCACCAAAGCTGACTGCACGCCGGGAACGGCACGCACGGCCGCTTCCGCCGCGGCACGCACGGGCTCCCAGGCTTGGACCGCGGCGGCATCGACCGTGATCGAGAAAAACACCTTGTCGTCGCTGACGACGATGTCCGACAGCACTTTTGCATCGGGCAGCGCGGCACCGCCCGGCGACGCCACCTTCGCCAATGCCGCGACAATCTGTTCCTTGGTCACCGCCATAATCGTTCGTCCTTAAACCGCCGGCCGTCACCATAGGCATGGCGGCGGGAGCGTCAATGTGGCTAGCCGCGCCACGACCCGGTTGACGCGCCCTGCCCCAAAATGACCTATTGCGATATAGGCACCGGCAGAAGCCGGCCAATAATAGTGTGACTTTCTCAGGGAGACGGACGATGGCGAAGGTAGCGTTTCTGGGCTTGGGCGTGATGGGCTACCCCATGGCCGGGCATCTCAAGACCAAAGGCGGGCACGAGGTGACGGTCTACAACCGCACCGCCGCCAAGGCCGAGAAATGGGTGGCGCAGTTCGGCGGTAAAGCCGCAGCGACCCCCAAGGCCGCCGCGCAAGGCCAGGACTTCGTGATGTGCTGCGTGGGCAACGACAACGACCTGCGCGAGGTCACGCTGGGCGCCGATGGCGCCTTCGCCGGCATGGGCAAGGGCAAGATTTTCGTCGACCACACCACGGCTTCGGCCGAGATCGCGCGCGAGCTTTACGCAGCGGCGACCAAGTCCGGGTTCGGATGCATCGATGCACCGGTGTCCGGCGGCCAAGCCGGCGCCGAGAACGGCGCGCTCACGGTGATGTGCGGCGGCGACGCCGACACCTTTGCCAGCGCCGAAAAAGTGATCGCGGCTTACGCGCGCGCCTGCAATCTGCTCGGCAGTCCGGGCTCCGGCCAACTCGCCAAAATGGTGAACCAGATTTGCATCGCAGGACTGGTGCAGGGTCTCGCTGAAGGTCTGCACTTCGCCAAGAAGTCCGGCCTCGACATCGAGAAGCTGATCGCCACCATTTCCAAAGGCGCGGCGCAATCCTGGCAGATGGAAAACCGCTACAAGACCATGGCCGCCGACAAGTTCGATTTCGGCTTCGCCGTCGATTGGATGCGCAAGGACTTGAGCATCTGCCTGGGCGAAGCGCGCAAGAACGGCGCGAACCTGCCCGTCACCGCGCTGGTCGACCAGTTCTATTCGGAAGTGCAGAAGATGGGCGGCAAGCGCTGGGATACGTCCAGCCTGATCGCAAGGTTGGATCGCTGATCTATATTCTTCGTCATGGCCGGGCCTATCCCGGCCATCCATGCTTTCTTAGAAAGAAGACGTGGATGCCCGGCATAAGGCCGAGCATGACGTTTGACCGCTTTGCGGCAAAACGCGCCTCGCTTACTTGAAACTTCCCACGCACCCTCAATTGGCCGAGGGCGGGACTAACTCTTGATAGTTTCTACGAAGAGCCTTCCATTCCGGCTTTATCTCCAGAATAACTCGCCCGAGAAGCTGGGGAAGGTCTTGAAGATAGAATTGCAAATCCTCGTTATTGCCCTCGTAGCTGTACCGAATTCGTTCAAATGCTTTACTTCCCACCTCGAGCGCAGACGGAAGATCGCGCGCAATTGTAATTCTAAGACTCTTTTCTAGTTTGTTCCATTCCTCGGCTCTATGCGCAGCAATTGAATTGTCCCATGTGTATTGAATGCGGTTTTGCGTAGATGTGCCGAGCTTGTCAAAAAGCTGTTTGAGATGGTGACCGCGCGGAACGTCACCGGTCTCGATAGCGACGAGACATTTAATGAATAATTCGATGGTGAGCGCTGTGATCACCATTGCAGGTTCACCGAGAGTCACAGCGAGTTGCGTGTTGTCAGGTGCAACATTCGAAAGAATTGCGAGCGTTTGATAAAAGCAATCGGCTTGTACGAAGATTTTAGATGGATCGATCTTCGAGCCGGAGGACATTGTCATCATTAATACTCCAGCGTGTAGCCCGGACGGAGCAAACCAAAATCCGGGGTTTGCTTCGCAAACGATGATCGTCTCGCATTCCACCTTGCTCCATGCAAGCTACGGAATTACGCTAAGCCTTCGCACTCGGCCGCGCCGACACCGCGGCGTGCCAGCGCTTCACGTTGGTGGCGCCTTCCGGAACCGTGAGCCGCGCCGGCTTCATGAAGTCCACCGTGCACAGCGCGGTGATGTCCGCGACCGAGAAGCGGTCGCCGGCGATGAATTCGCGCTTGGCCAATTCGCCGTTGAGCAGTTCCAGAAACCACGTCACCCGCGGTCTGTTCGCCTCGGCCCAGGCCGGCACCTGAGGCACTTCCAATTCCTTCATGGCCGGGTGTAGATGACGGAACACCGCCGCCACCGTGGCAAAGAAATTGTTCTCGACCCGCCGGCTCCACATCTCGACCAAGGCGCTCTCCTTGGCCCCGACGCCAAACAGCGGCGGGTCGGGCTGCAACGCCTCGAAATAGCGGCAGATCGCGAGCGACTCGGTAATCACCGTGCCGTCGTCCAGCACCAAAGCCGGCATCCGCTGCAGCGGGTTGATTGCGGTGAATTCCGGGGTCCTGTGCTCCATCTTCATCATGTCGACCTGCTCGGTCGGCACCTCGATGCCCTTCTCGGCCAAGAAAATGCGAGTGCGCCGGGGGTTGGGCGCCATTTTGCTGTCGTAGAGCTTCATGAGGTATTTCCCGGGCTGAATAGCCACGCGCCAGCCGAACATGGCCGAAAAAACCTGTCAAACTGGGCTTTTGTCTTCGCATGCTCTTTTCCGAGAACCGGTACCCGCTTTTCGGGATCATGCGATTAACAATCCATTAACCAGCGTCTTTAGCCGCCTCTTAAGCTTGGTCTTAAGGATTTTGGGCGAGGTTGGCCGCCACCGAACTAGCGTAAAAGCGTCCCTTTTCCATGCCCGTTCCAGGCGAACAGCCAGACCTCACCGCGCTTCCCCCGGAGACCTCCCCGGTCAAGCGCCGCCTTGCCGCGCAGTATGTGCGCGAGGCGCGCGACCGGCTGACGTCCTCCAGCGGCACCCGCCCCGCCTTCGACTACGAATTGCTGCGCCTATACGCCCAGAACCGCCTCTCCGCCTCGCTGGTGATGCTGCTTTTGGTGGCCACCATCGGCTTCCTGTCGAGCCTATGGACGGGCGCGGTCACCGCTGGCGCCTGGACCGCCTCGGTGCTGGTCATCCATGCCGTCATGGTCAGCACATGCCGCCGCTTCCTCGATCAGCCGGTATCGGAAGCGACTGCGCATCAGTGGCGCTTTCGCTTCATCATGCTCGACCTGTTCTACGGTCTGGCCTGGATGTTCATCCTGATCCACCCGGTCGGGGTCGACGAAAGCTCCAGCACCTTCATGCTGTTCGTCATGCTGCTGGTCGTTGCGGTCTCAAGTATGCTGGCGTCGAGCCTGCCGATGGCAGTGTTTGCGGCAACCTTCCCAGTCACCGCCGCGGTCGCGCTGAATTTCGCGCTGCACGGCACGTTGCGCGATTACATCCTCGCGATCATGGCGGTCACGGCGCAGGGCTATTTCGCCGTGCTGGCCTACCGGCTCTATTCGACGACGCTGGCGACATTGGTCGCGCGCGCCGAGAAAGACGCGCTGATCGGCGAACTCGAACAGGCCAAGGCAATCTCCGATGAAGCGCGCCAGCGCGCCGAAGCGGCCAATATTTCCAAGTCGCGCTTCCTGGCGCAGATGAGCCACGAACTGCGCACGCCGCTCAACGCCATTCTCGGCTTCTCCGAAGTGATGAAGACCGAAGTGTTCGGCGAGCACGCGGTGCCTGCGTACAAGGAATATTCCGCCGACATCCATAATTCCGGCGTGCATCTGCTTGGCCTGATCAACGAAATCCTCGACCTGTCGCGCATCGAAGCCGGCCGTTACGAACTCAACGAGGAATCCGTGTCGCTGGTCGGCATCGTCGAGGACTGCCACCATTTGCTGAAGCTGCGCGCCACCAATCGCGGCATTACGATGCACGAAGTCTACGAACCAGATATGCCGCGACTGTGGGCGGACGAGCGCGCCATCCGCCAGATCTGCCTCAATCTGCTGTCGAACGCGATCAAGTTCACGCCGCAAGCCGGCGAGATCTGGCTCAAGGTCGGCTGGACCGCGTCGGGCGGCCAATACATGAGCGTGAAGGACACCGGTCCCGGCATTCCGGAAGAGGAAATCCCGATCGTGTTGGCGTCCTTCGGCCAGGGCTCGAACTCGATCAAGTCGGCCGAACAAGGCGCCGGCCTCGGCCTGCCGATCGCCAAGAGCCTGACCGATCTGCACGGTGGCACCTTCGTGTTCAAATCCAAGCTGCGCATCGGCACCGAAGTCATCGTCACCTTCCCGCCGGAACGCGTGGTGGCGGCGATGGCGCCGATGACCGACGCGCCGTCGATTACACCGCCCCCGCCGGGCGAGCCGATCCTGACGCCCGACGAACGGCGCCGCCTCAGCCGCCGGCCACTGTTCCGCGCCGGCACTTAGGGGCTGCGACGTTCCGATGATTGCGTTCCCGGCCACGCTGACTATGTTCGGCAAAGACTCGCCCTTGAGACGGACTGATGATCGAGAGCCCCTGCGTCAACATCTGCACGCTCGATGCGCGATCCCGCACCTGCTTCGGCTGCGGCCGCACCATCGACGAGATCACGCGCTGGAGCACGATGGCCACCGCCGAACGCAGCCGTATCATGGCCGAATTGCCTACCCGCATGGCCACAGTTAAGACCGCAAATGCCCAAACCGCGACAGGATAGTACTTTGAGCCGCCGTCTGACCTGGTCCTTCGTGCTTGGCGTAGCAGTGTCGCTTGCCGCGCTGATCGCAACCAACGACCAGGATGCCATCGCCAATTTGCTGCGCCACGACATCGGCTCGCTGGTGCTCAAGATCGCGTTGCTGGTGTTCGCCGGCGGACTGGTACTGGTGCTGTTCCGCGAAAAACTCTCGAAGGCGCTGGAAGCGACGTTGTTCTGGGCCGTCGTCGGGCTGCTTCTGGTGGTCGGCTATACCTATCGCTTCGAGCTGCGTGACGTCGCGGACCGCGTCATCGCGCAGATGATGCCGGGCCACGTCGCCGGTCACGGCCGCAACGTCCAGGTGGTGCGCAGCAATGGCGGCGACTTCGCGGTCGCCGCTCATATCAACGGCGCAAAGATTCCGATGGTGCTCGACACCGGCGCGAGCTCGGTGGTGCTGACCCAGGAAGCCGCCAAGGCCGCCGGCCTGCCGATCGAAGTGCTCAATTATTCGGTCAACGTCGACACCGCCAATGGCCGCACGCGCGCCGCCGCGGTGACGCTGGACCGCCTCGCGGTCGGCGGGCTGATGGAGCGTTCGGTGCCGGCGCTGGTCGCGCAGCACGGCCACCTCAAAACCAATTTGCTCGGCATGAGCTTCCTCAACCGGCTGGCGAGTTGGGAAGTGCGCGGCGACAGTCTGCGCATGCGCGGGTCGCCGTAGCAGCGGCCGGTCTAGATCGGCACCGGCACAATCGCCGAGTTCATAATATCGAGCACGCGACGCAGGCCCTCCGGCATTCCGGTATCGGTCGCCTGAACCTGCACGTGATACTTGGCCGAATTGTCGGTAGACCGCGTATGTTCCTTGTGAGCCGAAACCGAGCCCTGGATGCTGATCGACGCTTTAACAACGCCCCATTTTGCGCTGGCGTCGGCTTTGACGCTTAACGACTCATCCGTCGACGATTTCGTGGACGACGACGATTTCACTTCCATGTCGAAGACGATATCGACGGTCTTGATCGAGAGCGCCGGGACCTGCACCAGCGCCAGCATCGGCACGGTCAGATTGACCGTTTCCGTTGTCCCCGCGAGAATGGCTGGGATGGCCGGCAAAGCCGGGCTGGTCGATGTGGCAGCTACCGCGGGAACAGCGTCGCGCGGCGCGACCGGCCGGCTGAACGTAAACGACGCGACGCGGATCGGGCCGACATCGTCAGGCCCGGGGCTTGCCGCAACCGGCGGATTGAAACCTATGACTTTGATGAAGTCGGCCGTGGCGTTCGCTAGCTTGACCTGAGCGTCGCATGCCGCCGTCAACGGTCCGCCGATAAGGGCGGCCATTGGAAGCCCTCTGAATTCTCCCGCAATCGTCGACATAACCTTCCCCCTTTTGTGAAATTAATTACGGCTTCCGCACTCCGATGCATCCGTCTATTTAGTCGCGGCTGGCTTGGCCGCCGGTCCCGTAATCCCTTGCGTCCTGGTCATGTCCATCACGATGCGCGAAACGCCTTCCGGGCTCGCGGCGCCTTCGATCGTCAACACCACATGCGCCGAGGTGCCCTGCTGCTTCACGGTCGCGCTGACCGCCGGATTAACGTTGAGGTCGCGCTTCACTTGCGCCGCGATCAATTCGTCTGTCCTGGGCGCCGGCTTTTTCACGGGCTCCTTGAGATCGCCCAGTTCGATATCGAAACTGACTTCAACCTGCTTGATGCGCAAAGTACTGTGAGATGTGAGGGCAAGCAGCGGCGCCTGATAGACGTCTTCTTCGCCGGGCGCAGCGTCCGGCCGGATCGACGGCACGCGCATCTGCACGGTCAAGGGCCGGCGCTCGCGATCCAGATAACTCGTCAGATTGGTGATCTGGGCTTTTTCGATCTCTTGCTGCGCTTCGGCAACGGCGCCGGCAATCGCGTGCACGAGATCCTTCAGGGCGACAAAATCCGCCATCGAAATACTCACTAAAATAAAGGTCTAATAGGCCCCTTCGAAATCTACAACTTTTAGTATTGCCATGGCAATGACGCTTCTTTTAGGCGCGACGCGACATTTGGTCCTAAATCAGACTGACGATAAACCGCAGCGACGCGAACATCAGGAAAATGGCGAACGCGATCTCGAGTTTGCGCCGTGGCATCCAATGCGCCAGCCGCACGCCATAGCTCGCCATGGTGCTCGCCACCGGCGCCATCAGCGCAACGCCGAGCACGGAGACAAATCCGATCGATAGCGGCGGTAGTTGCGCCATGTGCGGCCAGCCGGCCAGCATGTAGCCGATGGTGCCGGCAATGGTGATCGGTACGCCGAGGCCGGCCGACGTCGCCACCGCGCGCTGCATCGTCTGCCCATAGAGCGTCAGCACCGCGTTCGATATGGCGCCGCCGCTGACGCCGACCAGCGCCGAAAACAATCCGGTGACGAAGCCATAGAATGACTGCGGGCCGCGTCCGGGCAATTGCGCGCCGAGGCTCCAGCGGTCGCCGCCGGCGAACATGCGCGCCGAGATGAAGCTCGCGAAGATGACGAACGCGATCTTGAACACCGTCCCCGGCGCATAGGTCGCGGTCACCGAGCCGATGGCGACGCCGATGATCGCCGGCAGCGTCCAGATGCGCACCACCTGCGGGATCACCGCGCCGCGCTTCTTGTGCGCCATGTAGGATCGGAACGTGGTCGGGACGATGATGGCGAGCGAGGTGCCGATGCACATCTGCATCCGAACGTCTTCCGGCACGTTGAGCACGCGGAATACCTCGTACAGCACCGGGACGATGACGGCGCCCCCGCCAATGCCGAACAGCCCGGAGAAAATACCGGTGACCACGCCGGCGGCCAGGATCAGGCAGGCCAGCCACGCGAGTTCGCCGATCGGATAGCCCAGCAGCATGTTTGTCCGGAGGTCGCGAACGCGAGGAAAGCTAGGCCGCGATGTTCGACAAATCCTTGGCGCTGTCCACCATCTGCGCAAGCGCATCAGCCATGACGGACGCGCTGGCGCCGGGCTTCACCGCTTCGGTCGCCAGATGCCGGCGGAACGCGCGTGCGCCCGGCACCGCGCGGAACAGGCCGAGGACGTGACGCGTGATCGAATTGAGCCGCACGCCGTTGGCCATCTCACGCTCGATATAGGGCATGAGCGCCAGAGCAACGTCCTTGGCCGACGCAAACGGCGCGGCCTCGCCGAACAACACCGGATCGGCCCCCAGCAACCGCCACGGCTCCTGGTAGGCGGCGCGGCCCATCATTACGCCGTCAACACGTGCGAGATGGGCTTGAGCTTGCTCGAGGGTGGCGATGCCGCCATTGAGCACGATCTCGAGGTCAGGATGCGCCGCCTTGAGGCGATGCACGATCTCGTAATCGAGCGGCGGCACCTCGCGATTTTCACGCGGTGACAATCCCTTCAGCCAGGCTTTGCGTGCATGCACGATCAAGGCATCGGTGCCCGCCGCCTTGACGGCGGCGGCGAATGAAAACAGTGCCTCCGCCGGATCCTGATCGTCGACGCCGATGCGGCATTTCACGGTCACCGGGATTTCGACCGCGGCTTTCATCGCCGCAACGCAATCGGCGACCAGCGCCGGCTCGACCATCAGACAGGCCCCGAAGCGGCCTTCCTGAACCCGGTCGGACGGGCAGCCGACATTGAGATTGATCTCGCGGTAACCGAAGTCCGCGCCGATGCGCGCCGACTGCGCCAGCGCCTGTGGGTCGCTGCCGCCAAGCTGGAGCGCCACCGGCTGCTCGAAGGCATCGAAGCCCAGCAGCCGCTGCCGGTCGCCGCGCAGGATCGCGGCGGTCGTCAGCATCTCGGTGTAAAGCAGGGCGCGGCGCGTGAGCAGCCGATGGAAGAACCGGCAATGCCGGTCGGTCCATTCCATCATCGGGGCGACGCAGAAGCGGCGCGGCGAAGGCTTTACGGGTTCTCGCGCTTCATCAATCATTTAGCGCGGTTTCCTGTCAGTCTCATTTGGTCTCATTGTAGCCGACTTGGGTCCCTTTTCCCTTCCGTGATACAGCAATCAGTATAACAAAAGAAAATGTAGTACCGTTCGCCGCGACCGCTTCCGTTCCCTGCCATTCCCGAAAAAACAACACCTTAGGACAGTGACCGGCCGTCGCATGCGGCATCCGACAACGATACTTAAGAAAAAAAACGCCTGGGAGGACACCTGAATGAACATTCTTCGCGCCATAGCTGCCTCGGCAGCGCTGGCCACCGCGCTCGCCTTGCCCGCGAAAGCGGAAGATCGCCCCCTCGATCTCGTCAACAAAGCGGTGAACGCCATAGGGCGTGCGGGCCTTGAGCAACTCAAGACCTTTGCCATCAGCGGCGACGGACGGTTTTGGGAGCCCGACGAGTCCCATGTGGCCGGTGGCCACGCTGAACCCATCACCGATCTAACCTTCGTCGTTCGTCGCGACCTGACACGCGATGCGGCGAACATAGCGTGGGTTCGCGACTACCTTGAGCTGCCCTGGCCGCGCATGAACAAATATTCCGAGATCGTCGCCGACGGCTTCGGCTTTGCCCTTGGCAATGACGGCGGCCCACGCACCGCGACCATGCAAGTGGCGGGCGCGGAGCGCATCATGAGCGGCAACCGCCTTGCCGCAACGTCGCGCGAGTTGAAACGAACCTCCCCGCTTCTCCTGCTCGACATGGCCAAGGATATGGCCAAGAACCCTGCGGCACTGTCAGCGCACAAAGACGTGACCGTGGATGGCAAGCGATATCCGGCGGTGCGGTATCAGAACGGAACGACATCGTTTCTTGTCTTGTTCGACCGCAAAAGTGGCCTGCCCGCGCGCGTCCGTACAATGGACTTCGATCCGCTGCACGGCGATTCCGCTTTCGACTGGGTTGCGTCCGATTGGCGCATCACCAAAGGCGGCTGGAAGTACCCATTCAAGCAACGTTACGAAATCAAAGGCATGAAGCTCATGGAGTACTCCGTCCGGGAGGTGGAGCATAATCCGGCGCTGGAGGCCTCGCTCTTTGCCGTGCCGGAGACCGTGCGTTCAGCCGCGCCCAAAGCGGCATCGGCAAATATCCCCTATCTCTGGGTGCTGCGGCGCCAACTGATCGGCTCGTACTACGACGTCGAGAACCTTACGCACGACCCGTCGCGTGTGACGTTGCAACTCGTGGACCGGGCCCCCGGAGTCGTGCAGGTCCAAGGCACCATCCACCACACCCTGTTTGTCGAAATGGACAAATATCTGGTCGTATTCGACGCACCCTATATGGACGGTTATTCGAAATGGGCGATCGAGCAGGCCAAGAAGCGCTTCCCGGGCAAACCGATCAAATATCTGGTGATGACGCACCATCACATCGATCACGCCGCAGGCTACCGCAGCTTCCTTGCCGAAGGCGCTACACTGGTGGTCGGGAAAGGTACTCGAAAATTCTGGAAGAAGGTTTTGGCTTCCAAAGATTCGCTCAGCGCGGATGGTCCGAAGAAGGATCTCTCAAAAGCGCCGATCATCGAAGTTGGCCGCCACTACAGGATTTCAGACGGATCGCGGAGCGTCGAGTTGCATGACCTTCCCAACATGCATTCGGCCGGCATGCTCCTTGGCTATATTCCCGACGCAAAACTCGGCTTCCAAACCGACGTATGGACCGGTCCCGGCGTCGATCCGCTCGGCGCACAGGCCATGCCCCGGCAGATGGCGCTCGTGAATCTGGTGCAGCGCGAAAAGCTGGACATCAAGCAAATCATCGGCGGGCACGGCCGCGTGGGAGCCTACTCGGATATTCTCAAGACTGCGGATGGATCGGTCTCCGCCGAGGAGAGCGTGACTATTATTAACAAGACGAGCAGTCCGGTCGACTTCAATGTCAGCCCAAATGGCTCCTATTGGATTCCGTTTCAGTTGAAACCTGCGGGCGAAGCGAAGATCATCAATGGAACGGTCGTCAACATCATCACCGGAAAGTTGCGCACGAATGATCGCAGCGAAGTAACGGAAAAGATCGAGAAGGGAAAACGCTACGAGATTTTGCACGACCCTGCGTGCAATTGCCGGAAGCTAAAGCTGGCGATGTGATTGAAAGGCCCCCCATTGTCGGCAAAACAAGCAAATCCAGGGGAAAACGCGCCATGATCCGGATCGGCATTATCGGGCTGGGCTGGTGGGGCAAGCAGATCGTCACCTGCCTCGCTGAGAGCCCGCGGTTCAAGGTGGTGGCGGGCTGCGATGTCGATCACAACATTGCGGCCCCGTTCGCAGGGTCGCAAAACTTCGATTTGGCCACCGATTACAAAGATCTTCTCAAGCGCACTGACATCGACGCGATCGCCGTGGTGACGCCGCATGCGCTGCACGAGGAAATGGCGGTCGCGGCCTTCGCCGCGGGAAAACAGGTGTTCTGCGAAAAGCCGCTGTCGCTGACCGCCGCGAGCGCGGAACGAATCCTCGCCGCCTGCGCCAAAGCCGGCGGCGTGCTCGGCATCGGCCATGAGCGGCGCTACGAGCCGGCGATGGAGGACATGCGCAAGCTGTTCGAGAGCGGCGCGCTCGGCCGCATCCTGCTGATGGACGCCAATGTCAGCCACAATAATTTCCGCAAGATGGACCCGTCGAATTGGCGCCGCGATCCCAAGCACGCGCCGGCCGGGGCCTGGACTGCGCTCGGCATTCATCTCGGCGATATGTTCGTCTCGCTTGCAGGCCCGCCGGTGCGCGTCGCCGCCCGCACGGCGTCGCAGATTTTCCCCACGCCGTCCGAGGATTTCGTTGCCGCCGACATCGATTTCGCCAATGGCGCGCGCGGGCGCATCACGTGTCTGTCGACGCCGCCGTTCTATGGCCGGTTCACGTTGATCGGCGATCAAGGCTGGGTCGAGGTGCAAGAAGGCGGCAACGTCGACAAGGGCATACCCTCGACATTTGTCCACTGCGGCCCTGACGGCAACCGCACGACGCGTGAATACGGCCACACCAACACGGTGCGGGCGAATTTCGAGGCTTGGGCCGACGCGGTCGAAGGCCACGCGCCCTACCGGTTCACCACCGAGCAATTGCTGGCCAATATCCGCATTCTCGATGGGGTGACACGCTCGGCGGCAGCCGACGGCAAGCCAGTCGCGACTTAGACGCAACAGCGCCTAGCGCCGATTGGATGCGCCCATCAGGATAAACGCCATCGTGACCGGCTTGTCGCCTTTGTTGCGCCAGGCATGACGCGTGCCGTTCTGAATGACCACGTCGTGCGGCTTGAGATGCGTGGTCTTGCCATCATCGAGCTCAAGCCAAATCTCGCCGTCCAGGACGATGCAATAGTCTACCGTCGGCGTCGTATGCATGCCGGGATTGTCCGGCTCGAACAGATCGACGAGACCCGGCGACTGTTCGGCCTGCTCGCGCGCCGAGGCGGCAAAATCGAAGTCAGGGCGGGCGAAAACCGAATCGGGCGGAAACGTCACGATAATGAAACGCGACTCACCGGCCGGTGGCACAAAGGTCTTCACATCCAGCGTTGGGTCTTTGCCGTCGAATGGGAGTCGCGGCGGCGCGCCCGTCACCCAGGCCAGCGTCGAAGCAAAGCCTGGCGTGTGTTCGAAGACTTTCGACCATGGCGCCGGCCCGTCGCTCGTAACGACGGCGCGGCCTCTCTCATCGTGAGACGTGACGACGCGGCGCAGAGATGTGGGCATGGCGATCTTTCCGGTGGGTATCGCTTGTTCGGCTTAAATCTAGATGCTAATTCTCGTCCGCACAATATTTTCGAACATTTTCATTTTGTCGAATATTGTGGCGTGAAGGGAATTTTTGGATGCAGAAGAACAAGACAATGCGCGCCGCGCGGATGCACCAGGTCGGCAGCCCGATGTCGATCGACACCATTCCGGTGCCGGTCCCCGGCTCAACCGACGTCCTCGTACAGGTCAAAGCCTGCGGCATGGTGCCGAATCTCGGCAACGTGCTGGCCAATTGGACAAAATGGTTTCCCCACCTCCCCTTGCCGAGGCTGCCGGCGATTTTCGGCCTCGATCCGGCCGGCGTTGTGGTCGAAGTCGGCTCGCAGGTGATCGGCGCCAAGCCCGGCGACCGGGTCTACGTCAATCCGCTGCGCTCCTGCGGCGCCTGCCAGATGTGCCGCGGCGGCGAGCGCAACCGCTGCCGCTACTTCACCTTCAACGGCTATTTCGGTTTCGGTTCCGACGCGCAGAAGATCTACGATCTTTATCCCTATGGCGGCTTCTGCGAATTCATGACCGCGCCGCAATACGCGCTGGTCAATTTGCCCGACAACGTCACGTTCGAGCAGGCCGCACGCTTCGGCTATATGGGCACGTCTTATGGCGCGATGAAAAAAGCGCAAGCGGTCGCCGGCCAGTCCATGCTGGTCGACGGCATCAGCGGCACGCTGGGTCTCGGCGCTGCGCTGCTGGGCCTAGCCATGGGCATTACGCGCATTCTCGGCACCGGGCGTAACCGGCAATTACTGGATCGCGTGAAAGCACTGGCCCCGGACCGGATCGAAGTGCTGTCGCTTGGCGAGCGCCCGACGAGCGAATGGGCCAAATCGCTGACGGGCGGCGAAGGTGTGGACTTCATGATCAGCGCACTCGGACCGGGCGCGCCGGTCAGTACGATGTTGGACTCGCTCAAAGCCGTGCGTCGCGGCGGCCGCGCCGTGAATGTCGGCGCTGTGGCCGAGGCTCTGCCCCTCGACGTGCATTGGCTGATGGATGAACAGATCCAGGTAATCGGCTCGAACTGGTTTACCGCTGCTCAAGGACAAGAGATGGCGGAGTTGGCGCGAGTGGGCATTCTCGATATGTCGGTGTTTCAGCACGAGCGCTTTGCGCTTGAGGACGTGAACAAGGCCATTTCAGGCCTGAAGGACCGCAATGGCGGCTTCAGCAACTACGTCATCGTTCCTTAAGCGCGACAAACTGTGAGGGTGAGCCAAATGCCTCAAGCAAAGCTTCGGACCAAGAAGGCTCGCCGGCCCGTCACACCTGAAGGGGTCATCGTCACCAGCGCGCCCAAGAGCGGCACCGGGGCTAACGCACCGTTTGAGGTCCTGCGTCAAATCCGCGAAGACATTCTGTGCGGCAAACTGGAGCCCGATCAACGCTTGAAGTTCGACGACCTGCGCGCGCGTTACGACGCCAGCATCGGTACGTTGCGCGAGGCGCTGCTGCACCTTCTGTCGGAAGGTTTCGTCCGTTCCGAAGCCAACCGCGGCTTCACCGTGGCGCCGGTGTCGTTTGCCGATCTGATGGATATCAGCCGGCTCCGTATCCAGTTCGAAAGTCAGGCGCTGATCGACGCGATCCGCCACGGCGACGACGCGTGGGAAGCCGAGATCGTGACGTCGCTGCATCTGCTGCTCAAGCTGACGACGCCGGGCGCGCAAGCTGCGCGGTCGGCTGAATGGCCAGCACGGCACCGCCGGTTTCATCAGGCGCTGGTCGCGGGTTGCCGTTCACCGTGGCTGCTGCATTTCCGCGGCATGCTGTTCGATCAGGCCGAGCGTTATCGCAGCCTCGGCCGCATGTATCGCCGTTCGCCGCGCAACGTCGCCGCGGATCATCAGATGCTCGCGGACGCGGCCCTGGCACGCGACGCAACGAAAGCGGTCTCGCTTGCCGAAAAACATATCCAGGGCACGCTGGACAATCTTCTCGCCAATGTACTGGGTCTCAAAAAAGAAACTGAGGGCAGACCAGTTGCTCTTTAGTCGCAACAGCGACTAGTCGCGAACGCGGTCGAAATTGCGCCGCGTTTGGGCTACACCGACCGCGCATGATCCCGAAAAGCATGTCCTCGACCCCGATCGGGGATGGGAACCGGTTTTCGGATAAGATCATGCGCAAGGTGTAAAGCATGCAAAGCGAAAAAGAACGGGTCGCGCTGACGTCGATTGTTGCTTCGGCGGCCATGACGATCGCCAAGGGGATCGTGGGCATTTCCACGGGCTCGCTGGCGATATTGTCGGAAGCCGCCCATTCGCTGATCGATTTCGGCGCCACGGTGATGACCTACGCCGCGGTCCGCGTCTCCGGAAAGCCGGCCGACGAGGAGCATCACTACGGCCACGGCAAAGTCGAAAGCATCACGGCGCTGGCGGAAACCGCCCTGCTCTTTCTGCTGTCTGGAATCGTCATCTGGGAGGCGATCAAGCGCGTCGTCGAGCACGAGCCCCACATCGTCGATGCCAACTATTGGGCCTTCGGTGTCATCGCGGCCTCGATGGTCATCGATTTCTTCCGCGCGCGCGCGCTGTCGCGCACCGCCAAGGCGACGCGCAGCGAG
>JANMSZ010000105.1:0-6844 GCA_031389925.1 Hyphomicrobiales bacterium
GCGCTGTTTGCCGCCGCCTTCAAGATGGAAATCGCGCCGGAGGGCGTGGTCGCGCAATGATGCGGCTGGTGGCAATAGGATTTGCGATCGCGCTGTGCATCGGCTCTGCCGCTGCGCAGCAGGTCAGCAACGCGCAATACGCCATCAAGGACGACGACGGCGAGCGGGTCGCCAACTTCGACCTTGCTCCCGGACCCGCAGGGCGTCTGGATAATTTGCCGGCCCAGATTCCGGTCGGCAACCTGCAAGGCGACGTGACGCTACTGCAGTTCTACGACCTTAACTGCCCGTATTGCCGCGAGGCGGCGCGCGATGTCGATACGCTGGTGCGCGCCGACAAAAAGCTGAAGCTTGTGTTCGTTCCTTATGCCGTGCTGTCGGTGCAGTCGGTCCAGGGCGCTCTCATTGAAGTGGGCGCGTCGAAATCGCTGACGCCGGCGCAGTATCTGGATTTTCATAAACGCATCTACGCCGGCCGCGGCCTGATCGACGGGCCGCGCGTGCTGGCGGCTGCTACCGAATTAGGCCTCGATAAAGACAAGCTCGCCGCCGTGTCCAACACCGAGGCGACGCTTGATCTGCTGCGCGGCAACGCCAATTTCGGCACCGAAGCCAAGCTCGGCGTTACCCCGGCCTATATCGTCGGCGGCGTCGTGATCCTCGGCCACCCGGGGCTCAAGGCGCTGCAGGCCGTCGTCAAGTCGATGCGCGCCTGCGGTAAGGTCGTGTGCTGAAAATCAAATCCTGCGAACGCTCGTGACGTCGCTGCCCGACGCTTTGATGCGGGCAATCGCTTCGACAACCGGCTCGATCGCCACCATCATGTGATGGCCATTGGCGTGGATGATGGTCGCAGCGTCACGCACGATGGCGATGTGGCCTTTCCAGAAAATCAGATCGCCGCGCTTGAGTTCGTTGAGCGGCGACGCTTTGCCGAGCGCGGTCTCTTGCATGGTGGTGTCGCGCGGGCAGGGCACGCCGGCCGCCTGCAGCGCAATCTGCACCAGCCCCGAGCAATCGATGCCGAGCGACGACTTGCCGCCCCACAGATAGGGCGTGCCGAGCAGGCTTTCCGCGACGGCGACAAAGTCGGGCTGTTTCACTGCGAGCGGCATTAGATGCGTCAGCGGAAAATGCCAGCCGTAGCCATTGAGCGCGAAACGTTCGGTCTGCTTGACGATCGGCAGCACCGCACCCATCGGCAGTGCGATCATCGGCGGCAGTTTGATGTCCGGCCCCGGAAATCCAAACGTGCGCGGCACGCAGACGCGGTGCGTCGGCGCCGTGCCGACCGGACCCAAGGCATTGGCCGAGAAATAACCGACATAGCCGTCGTTTTCGAGCTGACCCCAGCACCAGCCTTCATCGCTGGTCTCGTAAACTGTGACGATCTCGCCGAACAGCGCCTGGGTATCGAGCGCCGCCTCGTGCGCGGGCTCGCGGCGCAGATCAGCGATCGGCTCAATCACCTGATGCCGCACGCCGTCGACGAAATGCTTGGCCTCGACCTTCCCCTGCAGATGCTTCGCCGCGAGATCGGGGCGAAACGCGTTGATGCGGGGATCCAGCGCCATTTTACGAGTAGCGCTTCGTCAGCATCGCGTAGAGCGCGCGGGCGGTCTGGCACTCGGCGCCTTCCGGCCGGCCCGGCTTGGTGGCGTTGTTCCAGGCGAAGACGTCGAGATGCAGCCATGACTTGGCGGTGACGAACTTGCGCAGAAACAGCGCGGCAGTGATCGCGCCGCCTTGTCCGCCGGTGCTGACATTGTTGGTGTCGGCAATTTTCGAATCTAGCATGGCTTCGTAAGGCCGGTATAGCGGCAGCCGCCAGGTCGGGTCGCTCTCGGCCGCGCCCGCGGCGGCGAATTCAGTGGCCAGCGCCTCGTCGTCAGTGAAAGCCGCCGGCAGTTCCGGCCCCAGCGCGACGCGTGCGGCGCCGGTCAGCGTGGCGAAATCGACGATGAAGTCCGGTCTGTCGTCGTCGGCCAGCGTCAGCGCGTCGGCCAGCACCAGGCGGCCTTCGGCGTCGGTATTGCCGATCTCGACGGTGATGCCTTTGCGCGATTTGTAGATGTCGCGCGGCCGGAAGCTGACGCCGGAAATCGAATTCTCCACCGCCGGGATCAGCACGCGCAGCCGCACGTTCAGTTTGCGCGCCATGATCATGTGGGCGAGGCCGAGCGCGGTCGCGGCACCGCCCATGTCTTTCTTCATGTTGAGCATGCCGATGTCGGGCTTGATATCGAGACCGCCGGTATCGAAACAGACGCCTTTGCCGACCAGCGTGACCTTCGGATCGCTGGCCTTGCCCCAAGTGATATCGATCAGCCGCGGGGAGCGCGGCGAGCCCATGCCGACCGCCTCGATCAGCGGAAAATCCTTGGCCAGCGCGTTGCCGCGCGTGACGTCGAAATTGGCGCCATGCTGCTCGGCTAAGCTGCGCGCCGCGGCTTCCAGTTCGTCCGGGCCCATGTCGTTCGATGGTGTGTTGATCAGGTCGCGGGCCAGCGTCACGCCTTCGGCAATGCGGGTGAGGTCGTCGCCGTCGACGCCGTCCGGCACCACCAGCCGTATGTTGCGTGCCTCGGTCTTGCGGTAGCGGCCGAACTGATAGGCGCTGAGCGCGAAGCTGAGCGCGGCCAGTCGCGCGTCGTGCGGCGCATTGGCGAAGCGATAGAGCCCCGCAGGCAGCACGGTCACCAGTTGTCCCGGCCGCAGCAGATCCTTCACCGGCTCGTCGGCCGCCTCGATGCCGAACAGCACGCCGGCAATCGTGCCGTCCGCCTTCGGTACGATCAGGTGACGGCTTGGCTTAGGCTCGTAGCCGGTGGCGCGGACATAGACCTGCTCGCGGTCGTCGATGCCCGCGACGGTCTTCTCGAAGGTGACGGCGTTGACGAACAGGATCGGAATGGCCGGCGTTGCGTCGGCTCTAGCGAACAAAGGATGCATCGTTACTCCGCGGGCGCTCTTGGAGAGGTTCTTATAGTTGATTCTAGCGGTTGGCCGTCACTCAGGCGGCGGCCATGGGGAAGGCCAGAATACGGGTTAACCACTCGTTAGGGTTAACGTTTTATTGCTCGGGAATGTCCAGCCGCCGGATTCCAAAGGGTATCAGGACGAACCGCACCACCCGTTGGCTGGCTTCGGCCGCCGTGGCGGCCGTGCTGGCGCTGCCGATGGCCGGCTGCAAGACCACCGGCGATGACGTCACCGGCTCGGTCGGCTCCAGCGCCACGCCGCGCAGCGACGCCGAGTGGCGCAAATCCGTCGCCGTCTGGGGCGCCCGCTACCGCGAAGATCCTGCCAATCCTGAAGTCAGTCTCCGCTACGCCCAGGCCTTGCGCGCCACCGATCAGCGCGCCCAGGCCGTCGCCGTGCTGGAGCAATCCTCGATGCGCAATCCCGGCGACATGGCGCTGCTCGGCGCCTATGGCCGCGCCTTGGCCGAGGCCGGCGACTTCGGCCAGGCCCTCGACGTGCTGGGTCGGGCGCATACGCCGGACAACCCCGACTGGCGCGTTCTGAACGCGCAGGGCGCGGTGCTCGACCAGATGGGCCGCCACGCCGATGCCCAGAAAATGTATTCATCCGCGCTCAAGATCGTGCCGGAAGAACCAGCGGTGCTGTCCAATCTC
This sequence comes from Hyphomicrobiales bacterium, assembly GCA_031389925.1. Taxonomy (GTDB): domain Bacteria; phylum Pseudomonadota; class Alphaproteobacteria; order Rhizobiales; family Xanthobacteraceae; genus Pseudolabrys. Next base: position 3,639 of record JANMSZ010000105.1, read on the forward strand.
GGGCTGTCCTACGCGCTGATGAAAAACCTGAAACTGGCCGAGACCACGCTGCGGCGCGCGGTGGCGCAGCCCAACGCGGCGCCGAAGGCGCGGCAGAACCTCGCTTTGGTGGTCGGCCTGCAAGGCCGTTTCGCCGAAGCTGAAACTATTGCCCGCGCCGATCTGCCGCCCGACGAAGCCGCGACGAATGTCACTTATTTGCGGCAGATGCTGGCGCAACAGAATGAATGGAAGAAGCCCGGCCGCAAGCCCGCCATGCCGCGGCCGGACGCCTGATCGCGCCGTAGCCTAATTCAGGGCCATGACCTTGATGTAGGCGGGCCCGAGAATCACCACGAACAGCACCGGCAGGAAGAACACGATCATCGGCACCGTCAGCTTCGGCGGCAGGCCGGCGGCCTTCTTCTCCGCTTCCGACATACGCATGTCGCGGTTTTCCTGCGCCATCACGCGCAGCATGCTGCCCAGCGGCGTGCCGTAGCGCTCCGCCTGCTGCAAGGCCATGCAGACCGACTTCACGCCCTCCAGATCGGTGCGCTTGGCCAGGTTTTCATAGGCCATGCGGCGATCGGGCAGATAAGACAGTTCGGCGGTGGTCAGCGTGAGTTCTTCGGCCAGCGCGATCGACTGGCTACCGACCTGCTCGGCGACCTTCTTGAACGCCGCCTCGATCGACATGCCGGATTCGACGCAGATCAGCAGCAGATCGAGCGTGTCGGGGAACGCGCGCTTGATCGAGAGCTGGCGTTTCTTGATCTTGTTCTTGAGCATCAGCAGCGGCAGATGCATGCCGATATAGGCGGCGGCGATGCACATGCCGAGCTTGACCGTGACCGTTTGCTCGAGGTTCGTCGCGACAAACACATAGAACGCTGTGAACAGGAAGGCCGCGATCGGCGTCATCATGCGGAAGAACAGATAGGTGACGTAGGGCGCCTGGCCGCGATAACCGGCCTGCACCAGCTTGAGCCGGGCCTCTTCCTGACCGACCCACTTGGTCAGGTTGAATCGCTCGACGATGGCCTTGATCGACTCCTTCGGCGACTGCCGCAGATTGATCTTCTGGCTCTGCTGCGCCATGCGCTCCCGTTCGCGGGCGCGGATCTTCTCGCGTTCGACCGCGACCGCCTTCATGCGCGCGTTCAGAGAATCGCCGAAAGCGTAAGGCATCGCGAACGTCAGAATCGTCGCCATTGCGGCGACGGCTGCGAACAGCATCGTCATCGATTTGACGTTCAGCATGCTGACCATAAGGTCGATCATCGGGTCGTCTCTGCTTTAGTTCAGGCGTTCATACGGTGCGCAAGCGCGGCGGCTAGAAGTCGAAGTTGATCATTTTCTTCATCACCATCACGCCCATGAGCATCCAGCCGGCCGAACAGGCCAGCATGACGTGGCCGAGCGGTTCGGTGAACAGCAGCGAGATGTAAACAGGGCTGGTGATGTAGACCATGGTCATCACGGCGATCGGCAACGCGCCGATGATCGAGGCCGAGGCCTTTGCCTCTTGCGACATCGCCTGAATCTTGGCTTTCATTTTCTTGCGGTCGCGCAGCACGCGCGACAGGTTGCCGAGCGCTTCCGAGAGATTACCGCCCGCCTTTTGCTGGATCGAGATGACGATGCCGAAGAAATTTGCCTCCGGCACCGGCATGTTCTCGTAGAGCTTGCCGCAGGCGTCGCCGAGCGGAATGCCGACAGCCTGGGTCTCGACGATGGTGCGGAATTCCGAGCGCAACGGCTCCGGCGCGTCGACCGTGATCATCTTCATGCAGTCGAGCAGCGGCAGACCGGACTTGATGCCGCGCACGATGATATCGACGGCATCCGGGAAGGCGTTGAGGAATTTGCTTTCACGGCGCTTCTTGAGGAACGACAGCAGCCATCGCGGAATGCCGAATGCGCCTGCAAAGCCCAAGCCGGCCGCCGTCATCAGGCCGCCACCCAGAAGCATTCCCACTACGAACATGCCCAGCCCGACGCCGGCGGAAATGATCATGAATTTCTGCTTCGACCACGACAGGCCGGCCTGCGTGATTTTGATCGCCAGCGGGACGCTTTTGCTTTTCTTGTGCTTCTCGTCGAGTTCCTTCAGCGTGGTCTCGACGACGTCACGGCGCGACTTCTGCGGACCGCGTGACGCGCGCGACACCACTTCGGCCTTGGCGACGCTTGCCATGCGCGCTTCGGTCTTCTTCTCGCCGGACAGGATCGGATAGAGAAAGACATAGGCGATGCCGCCGAAGGCGGTGGCAGCGAGGAAGAAGACGGCCATCGTCGAGTCCATGACGCGCTAGCCCCGCATGGCGTTGTTGGCGGCCTCGGCAGCGTCGAGCGCAGTAGCCAGACGTTTTTCCTCGCCGTAGTAGCGGGCGCGGTCCCAGAACCGCGGACGGCCGATACCGGTCGAGCGGTGCGTGCCTAAGATATTGCCGTCGGCGTCTTCGCCGGTCATGTCGTAGATGAACAGATCCTGGGTGATGATGACGTCGCCTTCCATGCCCATCACCTCGGTGATGTGCGTGATTTTGCGCGAACCGTCGCGCAGGCGCGCCGCCTGGATCACGACGTCCACCGAGGCGCAGATCATCTCGCGAATGGTGCGCGATGGCAGCGAAAAGCCACCCATGGTGATCATGGATTCAAGGCGCGACAGCGCTTCGCGCGGGTTGTTGGCGTGCAGCGTGCCCATCGAGCCATCGTGGCCCGTGTTCATGGCCTGCAACAAGTCGAATGCCTCTGGTCCGCGGACTTCGCCGACGATGATGCGTTCCGGGCGCATACGCAGACAGTTTTTGACGAGATCGCGCATGGTGACCTGGCCTTCGCCTTCGAGATTCGGCGGCCGGGTTTCCAGGCGCACCACGTGCGGCTGCTGCAGTTGCAATTCGGCGGCGTCTTCGCAGGTGATGATGCGTTCGTCGTCGTCGATGAACTGGGTGAGACAGTTCAGCAGCGTGGTCTTGCCGGAACCGGTGCCGCCGGACACCAGCGAATTGACGCGGACGCGGCCGATGATCTCGAGGATCGCGGCGCCTTGCTCGGTGATGGTGCCGAATTTGACGAGCTGATCGAGCGTCAGCTTGTCCTTCTTGAACTTACGAATGGTGAGCGCGGGGCCGTCGATCGCCAGCGGCGGCACAATCGCGTTCACACGAGAACCATCCGGCAAGCGCGCGTCGCATATCGGCGAGGATTCGTCGACG
>JANMSZ010000086.1:0-1889 GCA_031389925.1 Hyphomicrobiales bacterium
CAGCGAATTGATCGCGCCCAGTTTTTCATGAGCGTAATTCAAAAGTGTCTCTTCGTGCGCCCGGATGCGCCCCTTGCCGACGGAATTGACGTAGTCGATCGCAGCACCCAGCCCGATCGCCTGCACGATGGCCGGCGTGCCCGCTTCGAAGCGATGCGGCGGCTCGCCGTAGGTGACACGGTCCTCGAAGACTTCGTGTATCATCTCGCCGCCGCCGTTGAACGGCTGCATCGCCGCGAGCAGATCGTATTTTCCGTACAGCACGCCGATGCCGGTCGGGCCGTAGAGCTTGTGGCCGGTCATCACGTAGAAATCGGCATCCAGATCCTGCACGTCCACATCCAGATGCACCGCGCCCTGCGCGCCGTCGACCAGCACCTGAATGCCGCGCGCATGCGCGAGCTTGATAACCTCTTTCACCGGCACAGCGGTACCAAGCGCGTTCGACATCTGCGTGATCGCCACCATCTTGGTGCGTGGGCCCAGCAGCTTCTCGAACTCGTCGATCAGGAAATTGCCTTCGTCGTCGACCGGCGCCCACTTGATCACCGCGCCCTGGCGCTCGCGCAGGAAGTGCCACGGCACGATGTTGGAATGGTGCTCCATGATCGAAAGCACGATCTCGTCGCCGGCCTGGATGCGCGGCCCGCCGAAACTGGAAGCGACCAGATTGACCGCCTCGGTGGCGTTACGGGTGAAGATGATCTCTTCCTTGCGCGCGGCGCCGAGGAAATGCTGCACGGTTTCGCGCGCGCCCTCGTAAGCCTCGGTCGCTTCGTTCGCCAGATAATGCAGGCCGCGGTGCACGTTGGCATATTGCTCGGTGGACGCCCGGCGCATCCGGTCCAGCACCTGGGTCGGCTTCTGAGCCGAGGCGGCGTTGTCGAGGTAGACGAGCGGCTTGCCATAGACCTGCATCGCCAGCGCCGGAAAATCGGCGCGGATCTTGGCGATGTCGTAGGAGCCGTTGCTGACCGCGGGGTGCGTCGTCATTTGCCGCGCGCTCCGAGCCACTTGAGCGCCGCAAGATTGAGCGCCTCGCGGATGCCTTCGTGCGCCACTTCCTCGACGGTCTCGCCGATGAAGGCCTGGATCAGCAGCGCCTCGGCTTCTTTCTCGTGGATACCGCGCGACATCAAATAGAATTTCAGGCCCGGGTCGAGCGCACCGGCGGTGGCGCCATGGCCGCAGACCACGTCGTCGGCAAAGATTTCCAATTCCGGCTTCTGCGACGCCTCGGCTTCGTCCGACAGCAGCAGCGACCGCGTCATCATCTTGGCGTTGGTCTTCTGCGCGTGCGGATCGACGATGATCTTGCCCTGGAACACGCCATGGCTCTGGTCGTCGAGCACCGTTTTGAACAATTCGCGGCTGTCGCAATGCGCGGCGGCGTGCGTGATCAACAGCGTGTTGTCGACGTGCTGCTTGTTCTTCAGCAGGCTGGCGCCGCCGATGAAAGCGTCGATGCCCTCGCCGGCAAACCGCGCAAACGTTTGATTGCGCACCACCGCGCCGCCCGTGGTGAAAGAGAAATCCTTGTAGACGGCCTTGGCGCCGACCGTGACGCCGAGCGTCGAGATGCGCAGCGCGGCGTTGCCGTCGTAACCGATCTTGATGTGGTCGACCCGGGCGCCGTCGCCGATCACCAGCTCGAGCGCCGAATTGACCTGATAGTCGATGCCGTCGGGGCCGGAGAAGGATTCCACCAGCGTGACATGAGCGCCCGGCTCCACGATCATCACCGAACACGGATACATCGCAGCGGCACTGTCGCCAGAGAATACGTGCGCGATATGGATTGGCTTGCGTTCGGCGGCACCGCGCTTGACGCGGATGCCGACGCCGCCGCTCATGAAAGCGGTGTTGAGCAGCGCCGCCGGATCGGCATG
>JANMSZ010000147.1:0-3907 GCA_031389925.1 Hyphomicrobiales bacterium
ACGGCATCGATGCGACGAACGTCCATGTGCTCTCCCTGTTGGTGTGGTCAGGCTAACAGAATCGACCGGCCGCATGGTGGACCCCGAGTCTGGAGCTCTTCTGGGGCTGAGGGCTCATCTCGGGCTGAGGGCTCGTTTACCCCCCCCTGGTGGGGGTGGGTCGGCGAACAACGTGCGCGGGGGTGGGGTGAACTTTCAAGTCTCACCCCACCCCGCCGCCTTCGCGAACTTCGTTCGCTTGGCGTCGACCCTCCCCCTCCAGGGGAGGGTAAAAAACACCCTCTTGCCCGTTTCCATAGCTAGGCCTATATTCCTTCTCATGCCCATCGACCCGCCCTTCCGCAACAACGACCCCATCCGCCTCCGCGTCCTGCCCGACGACCCGGCCGCCGTCGTAGCGCCGCGGCCCAAAGGCACCCGCCGCCCGCACGCCGACGCCAAGGTCGCCGCGGTGCGCCGCCTGATCGAGGAGACGCCGCTGACCTATGGCGCGATCGCCGAAAAGACCGGCGTCGGCCGCGCCAGCATCTGCCGCTGGACGGTGGACGGCGGCTGGCAGCGTCACGTGTTCGCGCCGCGCGCCACCGACACCATCCCGCGCGCCCGCGCCGGGCGGAAGCTCAAGCTGCGGCTCCTGGCCGAGCGGCTGCGCGCGCTCGCCGAGCGCACTGTGCGCGAGCTGGAAGAAACGCCGGGTGTCGATCTCGACAGGCTCGTGCAGGCGCTCCAGGTGGTGAAGATGGCGCGGCTCGAAGCGATGGGCCGCCGGCGGCGCCGCCGCTTTGTTGGCGAGACGCGCACCGGCGCGCAAATGCTGGAGCGCGATGACGCGATCCGCGCCGCGCTCAGGGAAATGCGCCGCGGCGGCGTCGATGTCGACCGCGCGCCGCAAGCGGCGCTCGATCTGCTGATCGACGCCCACACGCCGCCGGAGGATCACCCGGCGCTGCGGCCGAGGGGGTCGCGGAGAATGAGGTGACTCTCCGCCTCATCCTGACCGCATGGGAATGCCGACCGCCTCTGCGTTAGCGCCCGCAAGGTCGGGGCTTCTTTGGTTCTAGTTTTGGGTGCGAATAGTATGCATCCTCGCACGGTGTTGATTCGGCGTCCCGCGCAGGTTGCGTTTGTCAGGCCGAGTACAAGCCCGTTTGCAGTCCGGCGAACGCAAGTAGCGGTTCTCATTCAGATCGAGGGATATTGTGGGCCTGCAAAGATACGCAGCCGCTCTGCTCAAAAAAGGATATTCGGTCCGGGCCTATGTCATGGCGGCCGTTGCCGTCGTTCTCGTCCCTATCCTCGGCGCAGTTGGGCTGCTTGCGACTTGGTCAGCCGATGCAGACCGGGCGCAACTTGAGCACAACGCTGAATACGAAGTGCGCGGGATCACCGCTCTGCTTGACCACGAAATCCTCAACACAAAAGGCATGTTGACGGCACTGGCGAACTCGCGCGATTTGCAGACCGAAAATTTTGAAGCATTCTATCAACAGGCCGCCGCCGTTTCTCGCCAACTTCGCGTTCCTATCGTGCTGACCGATCCCAATCTCAAGAGACAGCTAGTGAATACGGCCGTCCCGTGGGGGACCGCGCTTCCAGGCAGCGTTCCGGCTGTCGATCGCGTGGCCGGGCTGCTCTCTCTGGACCCCGGAGAAATCTTCGTCTCGGACGTTTTTTTTGGCCCTGCGATCAAGCAGAACGTTTTTGCCGTTGTAATGCCGGTGGCGAGAAACGGCAGCGATGTATTTTTTCTCTCGGTCGGCGTTCCGGCCAAAAAACTTGCTGAGATTCTTCGTAATACTCAGCTCGCTCCCCAGTGGATCGTTTCCGTCATTGACCGCAAGAATGTCATTGTCGCTCGATCCGAAAAACATGACGAGTTCTCCGGCAAGCCAACTAAGAACAGCTTAGAGAGCCACGCCCTTGGTTCGAGCGGCATCGACAACCATATAAATAGAGAGGGTATCGCCTACCGATGGGCTTGGCACCGCTCCAGCGTCTCGGGCTGGGTCATTGCGGTCGGCGTCCCGGAGAGCGTGCTCAATGCACCGTTGCGGCGTGCGCTGATCGGTTATGGCGGCGCCGGCAGCCTGGTATTCATTATCGCGATGGCGCTGTCTTACCAATTCGGCGGTCGTATCTCGCGGTCTATCGGCACGCTCGGAGTCGATCGCCAACCGACGCGGAAGGAATTTGAGATTCTCTTTGAGTCCGCGCCGAACGGCGTGATTGTCGTGGACAGCCAGGGCGTCATTGTTTTGATAAATACCCAGATGGGGAAGAAATTCGGTTACCGCCGCGAAGAACTGATTGGACGGCCAGTCGAAATGCTAATTCCGAAACGTTTCCGCTCCGGTCATTCTGATCTGAGAAAAGGATTTAAGCTCGACCCTCAAGTAAGGGCCATGGGCGCCGGGCGCGACTTGTTCGGTGAACGCAAAGATGGGAGTGAATTTCCCATCGAGATCGGCCTCAATCCTATTCGAGCCATCGCCGGCGATTTTGTCATGGCAACGGTCGTCGATATCACCGCAAGAAAGCACGCCATGGAGCAAATTTCCGCCGGCGTCGTCGAGCGCGATGATTTGCGCCGTCGCTTGATGCAGGCTCAGGAGGATGAGCGGCTACGCCTGGCGCACGAGTTGCATGATCAGACCGGCCAGAACCTCGCCGCCGTCATGCTGGCGCTGAAGGGCCTTGAACCGCTTCTCTGCGAAAGCGGGCGCTACCGCATGAGCGGGCTGCGCACGCAACTCGATCAAATGGGCAAATCGCTTCATCGCGTCGCCTGGGAGCTGCGGCCGGCCTCCATGGACGAATTAGGTCTGGCGAGCGCGCTTGCCAATTATGTGTCCGAATGGAGCGAGCAGTACGGCATCGAGGCCGATTTCCACTGCCGCGATGCCAAGCTCGATAGCCTTCCGGAAGAAGTGCGAACGACGATCTACCGCGTCGTACAGGAGGGGCTAACCAATATCGCCAAGCACGCGTCGGGGGCCACAATCATCAGCGTCGTGGTCGATCGCGCCGATGCGGTTCTGCAACTCACAATCGAGGACAATGGCAGCGGCTTCGACGCCGGCTCGCAAACCGGACTTGCCGGTGCTCGTTGGGGCGACCGTCTTGGCCTCCCCGGCATGCGCGAACGGCTGTCGCTGATCGGCGCGCATCTCGAGATCGACTCGTCGATTGGCGTCGGCACCACGATTTTCGTCCGTATTCCGCTCGATCGGGAAAGGCTGACGGCATGATCCGCGCGATGAATGCGCCATCGTTCATCATCTGCCAAGCGCGTGGTGAACTTTGACGTCATTGCGCGCCGATAAAATTAAAGGCCGGACCGCATATCCGGTGCGGACCTATTTCGGAGCGCTGATCGTCGGCGTTCTGATTCCGGGGCTGCTGATTGCTGGCTGGCTGGCGATCTCAGCGGCCCGCTCGGAGCGGGCACAACTCGAGCAAAACGCGGCGCAGACGGCGCGCGAGATCGCGGCGGCGATCGATCGCGAGATAGCCACCGCAAAAGGCACGCTGACCGCGCTGGCAAGCTCCCGCTTATTGCTGGCTGACAATTTTGTGGAGTTTCACCGGCAGGCGACCGAGGTCGCGAGGAAACTCGATATTCAAATCGTGCTGCGCGATCCGAATCGCGACTACCAGATACTGACCACCAGAACTCCAATGGGATCGCAGCCGCTACAAGGCAGTCCGCCTGAACTACGTTTGGCCGAACAGCAGGCGCTGTCCTCGGGAGATATCGCGGTTTCTAACGTTTTCTTAGGCCGACTCACTAAGACAACAATCAGCGCGGTTGTGGTGCCGGTGATGCGAAACGGCGTTCCAACATATTTTCTCGAAGTCGCTATTCCGACAAAAAAGTATGCCGAAATCCTCCAGCGCTCGGTGGCGG